>JAKJGA010000003.1 GCA_022704645.1 Spirochaetota bacterium | reverse complement strand
ACGGGATTGTCTTCTGTTATAAAAAAACCTGTTCCGTCGATTTTTCTTGAAATTTCGGCAAGCTTTTCATTTAAAGCGATGTCGCTGAAGGATGTCTTGAATGATTCCGAAAGATTGAACAGATCGGTTTTATTGTGATGAATCTTGAAATTTCCGTCGCTGTAAAAAATTCCGATGAATGAATCCTTGTCCGATATGCTGCTTTTTGCCGTTATTTCGGGTATATCCTTTTCGGCGTCGACGATTTCGGCGTTTTTGAGATCAAGGCAAAAAACCTTTTGATAATCGAGATACCTCTTAACCAGTCCTTTGGAACCGATGTAGCGGTTTGTCGGAAGATAGTCTATGTCTATGTTAAACTGTTCATTTGAAGGATTTCCGATAAGCCTATCAGGAATAATTATATTTTCAATCAGAGGAATAAGATCTGCCGGAAGCTCTGCCCAGTTGCCTATTCTGATGAATGGCTGAGGATCGTCGAGTTCGCTTCCGGTATAGATTATGAAACATTCAGGATCAACCATGAATATTCTGTCTTTGTTCGTGCGGATAATATCCTTAAGCTCCATTTGAACTCCGATTGATTATGCGTACATTTTTAAAGCGTCTGCAATCTGAACTTTAAAAAACCGTGAAAATTCCGGCAATCTTTTCAGATTATTTAAAGCTCCGCATGAATTTCTAATTTGGATATCATTTATCTGATTTGTAAAGTATTTTTGCTTGATTCCCTGTCTTTTATCCGATTATTTATCTAAGAGGGGCGCTTTGCCCGCAGGCGGTTTAAGGGGAGCTGATGCTTAGGAATTTTTTTCAAAAAATAATCGTCAGATCTTTCTATTCGTCAGGAAAGTCTCCTGTCAGGCGCAGGGCGGGTCTTTTTATTCTTCCGGCGGCAGTTTTTATCTGGATAATGTTTTCAACAGGCATTCCTCTGACTTCTCCTGTCGGATGGGAAAAACCGTTTAAGGTTATTCCTTCAAGAATAAACCTTTCTAATTTTGACGCTTTTTCGAAGGGGAATTTCGCGGTTGTCGCTTTTGAGGGCAGGGAAAAGGGCAGACGCAATATTTATTCATCTACGTCCTTAAACGGCGGAAAAATATTCTTTGAGCCGAAACTTATAGCATCATACGCAGAGCGGGAAGGATTCCCCAATATGAATCCCCGCGTCGCCATTTCATCCAATGGAAAAATATTCATAGTATGGCAGTCATACAGCGAAGAAGAGAATTCGTACCGTATATTTTATTCGTTTTCGTCGGATTACGGCGGAGGATTTACAACTCCTGAAAAACTGATTTTTAAAACAGAGATGGATTTCATCCCTCTGATATTTTATGATGATAAAAACGAACTCCATGTAATTTATCACTCGTATGAAAATGAACAGTTCAATCTTTATCAGTCCATCGCGGGCACTGACTTGAATTTCTCTCCGGCGGAAAAAATAACCGTTCTCGGCAGGGAATTCCGCGGAGCATTTTTTCCGTCAATAGCATCTTCCGGCGCAAATGTATATATCGCATGGCAGGGAAAATCGTCCAAGGCCGGAATACTTAACGATGATATTTTTATAATGCGATCGAATAATTACGGAAAAACCTATTCGGGATTTGATAATATAACCAATTCAAGCGGAAACGATTCGCGCCCGTCGCTTCTTCTTTCAGGCGGAAAATTGTTCTGCTTTTACCAGAACAATGACGGCGGAAACTGGAAAATCAATTACAGTGTTATGGGCGAACCCGGAAGCTTTTCGCCGCCTGCGGTAGTTTTTGACACAAACGCGAACTGTTATTATCCTTCGGCTTCATCCGGCGGGGAAAACATTTTCGTGTTCTTTTATGACGCACGGGGCGGAAAAAACAGCGTATCATCGGTAAAAATTTCACCCGACGGAAAAATAACCGAACCGGTTAAATTGTCCGAAGGGAAAGGTCCGGCATATAATCCGCGTTCGCTTTCGTTCGGAAGCAGAATCTTGGCTCTGTGGAATGAGGGCGGTTCCGTCTACGGAAAATTCTCGGATACGAACGCAGAAATTCCTTTTGTGTATTCGGCGACGCATCCTCAGAACAAGTGGACCCGTGTGTCATCGGCACAGATAAGATGGAATGCTCCTGAAGATGAATCTGGAATCGAAGGATACGCGCTTGCTGTAAACCGCGAACGTTATTTCAACCCGACCGTAGTTAACGTAGGAGCTAACACCAGATATTATGAAGTTCCGTTTCTCGAAGACGGAATAACTTATTTTCACATACGAACTGTTGACAAGGCCGGCAATTACAGCCGTACGTTGAGCTATCCTTTGATGGTGAGCCGCACACAGCTTCCGATGCCTGCAGTTGAATCGAAGACGCATCCCGAGGGCAAGGGCACGCCTTTATCGTCCGGTTCGCTCAGCTGGAATCTTGAAGATGATGTGCGGGTGAAGGGATATTATTTCAGTATTTCAAAAGAGAAGCCGTCGCCTCCGAAAACATTTACCGAAAATACTGAAACTTCATTTTCGGATCTTGAAGAGGGCAGGTATTTCTTTGCGGTAAAGGCCGTTGATAAAACAGACATGCCTGGCAAAGTTGCGCTCTATGAAATTATCGTGGGATCTGCGGCAAAGCTTACTCCCGGTGAATATAAAAATATCGCGAAGGTCAAAGATGATTCAGTGATAATAGCCCAGCCGGTTCAATATTTCGGAAAGCCCGTTACGCTCGAATATACGGTTGTGCCGGGAATACATTCTGTTGATATTAAGATTTCTTCAAAGGAAATCCGTGACGGCTTTTTCGAACTGATTGTAAAGAATGGAACGGATGAAGCGGTTTATAGAAATGAAACAGGTGAGTTTAAAATAGAAAATCTGCCGGCGGGCGAGTATTCTTTTACTGCAGCAGCGTTAAAAGACGGAAAAATAATCAGGCGCAAGAACGGAAATTTTACATTAAGCGGAGCTGTAAAAAAAGAAACGCCGGAACAGATTTCAGTTTTTAGCACATTTGCTTCAGTTTTCGGAAGCAGATTCTATTCCGCGCTAATATTTATAGCAATCTTTTCAATTATGATGCTCCTCGGAACAGGCCGCGGCAGATTACTATTTGAATTAAAGAAATTCATCTTTGTATGGAAGAATTATATTCGGGTTTTGCTCAAGAGTTGAGCTTACTTTTCATAAGGCTTCGCCTTATGTATTCATTTCCTGCATGGGTCATGTAATAACCAAAAGGTGCTCCGCACCTTTTAAAGTTCGGTTTGTCCGGTCACCGGACTTGTTGTCAAAGGCTGGCGCCTTTGAAATCCACTTGTCTTCCCCGAGTGTCGGGATACAATCAAAGACTTCGTCTTTGAGATTCCTTGTTCGCATGGTCTCATTCGATAAGATCAAAAGGGACCGGGCTTCAATCGCCAGCCCCGCCCGCTCTTTGTCGCGACAGAACTATCGCGCATTACTTCGTAATGACTGTGATAGTCTGCGCTTATAATGTATTCGGCTTTGCCGAATGGTTTTGATGTTCTTTTTATCATTCATCATTTTCTGTGGTGAGCGATTTGTTTTGGATTTGACATTTTCAACAACATTGTGCACAAAGATAGGTGTTTCGTGATGTTTGTTGGGTCTATTAGCTTTGGTATGATCGAATTTTACAGAATCAAGTTCTGAAAAGAAAGAGTTCTGTGATTAAATTAAATTGGTATGTTTTGAGTATTATGGATGACTAAAGTTGTTTGAAAAAACGCCAAATTATTATAGAGAGTAATCAATGATAGCAATCAATACTGTTTTTCTGATGTTTTTTATAATAATAATTATTGAAACAATAATTTATTCTAAAACAACTAAAAAACCAGCCTTCCTTGGACTATCTTTTTCTTTGACGTATTTGTTAAATGTTATTATTGGAGGAATTATCATATACAGATATATACTTCAAGATGGAGAATCGGTATTGTTATGGTTGTTATATATTCAGTATACTGTACCAATATCATTGGCATATATTTTCTATGATAATGTTTTAATGTCTATAATTCAATATGATTACATGATTGTTAATTATGTTATGCCTTTTATCTTTATGGGGATATTCGGATCTATTCAATATTATCTTATCGGATTTATAATAGGAAAAATAATAAAAAAGAAAAGAGTCGGAGCTTCATTACACAAAATATAGTTTCTTTGCTTCTTGATCTCTAGTACATCTTAGAGATATGGTCGCCGCAATGTAGTAAATTTTTGTCGATTAGATGTAATAAGCAATTTATTTGGAGTTGTATAAATGAGATCAATATCTAAGCATCCTTTTCTTCTGTTAATCAAAAAGCCGCGAATGGCAATATCTATTATAAATAAAGAGAATTCATTATTATCAGCTTCTATAATAACCTTTCTTATCGTAATAGGAGTGGGGACATATTCTTCAGTGTTTCTTCCCGGTAAATCTTTTTCAGTAACAATTATGATCAAACATTTCATTATGTTAAACCTTTTTTTTATCTTTTTTTCGTGGGCTATTTATATAACGGGTAAGCTTCTTAAAGGAGAATCGAATTTAAGAAAAATCATTCTTTCCTTATATTGGGCCAACTCGGTCAGGCTATGGTTGTTGCTATTTAGCATTCCGTTATTTATTGGGAATTTCTTTAATTCTGAGATAATTGATAAATATTTCATTAGTAATGTTATTGTTGCTGATGTTTGGATCGGACTCGCGATCGTTTTATCAATTTGGTCGATTGTTGTATTTGTAATAATGCTATCGGAAATACAGCGGTTTAGCTTGCTAAAATCCATACTTAATATTATTTTCGGAACAATTATTGTAGTATTGCCAATTGGGATTTTGGCGGGTATTATTTTTATGGTAGACTTTTCTAAGTAATCCGTTTAATGCAACTAAAATTTGCTACATTCTGTGCTGCATTTTGTTCTACTGCCGACTAAAAAATGACATGACCCCGAAAGATGAATCATTGTTGAACAGAAAAACTCTTGCAGTAAAGAACTGAAAAAAGCAGGAGTGAAGAATAAAAAGAAAAAGATTTACGGAACAGCAGATACGCAACGTTTTAAAGTGGTGGAAGTATATATGAAGAATGTTATATCATTATTGTTATTATCTTGTATGTTTTTACTTATTATCACTTGTTCGAAAAGGGAACATATTGATAATTTAAGTAATTATCAATATGTAATATCTGAAAATGGAATAATTCTTCGTGAATCTCCTTCAATTGAAAGTAAATCTTTGAAAGTAATACCATTTAAAACTAAACTTTTGATAAAAGAATCAATTGAAAGTCTAACTATTGTAAATAATATAGCGGGTAAATGGTATAAGGTTGAATGGAATGGAATTGTCGGTTATGTTTTTAGCGGGTATTTGAGGCCAAAAGATGATAATGATACAACATTTTACTTCTTTAATCACATACCTTTTGATGAAAAAAACATTATAGAATCTTCTGCTTTTGATTCGAATACAACTTGGGGGACAACCAAAAACATAAAATTGAATGAATTTAAACTGTTGCCAAGCATTATTCCCGGGAGTGAAATTATAGTAATGGATTTGCATAATGTTTATAAAGATAAAATAACATCGTTAAATTTGACATTTAATCAAATCGGAACATTTTTAAACTTTAAAGTTGAATCGAAATACTCCAATAAGGCTTTAATTGCAGATTTATCATCATATTTTAAGCATTATAAAAAGATACCGAAGCCTTATAAAATGATAATTGAGTCAAATTCAAATATTGAATCGTTTATTCGTAATAACTATGATAAACGTGACATAGTTTTTACTATGGAGAGAGATATTTCAATTGATGATTATACTGCCGGTATTATTCAAAATTTCGAAATAACAACATTCCGTCTTTTGAAAAATATGACTTTGGTTACTTTTAAAAATAAGAAGTCAGATGAGTGGTACTATAATGCTTTAATAGTTACAAGTAATGATAAAGTAATTTATTCCATTAATGGAAATTGCATTTATTCTTATGATATTGATGGAGTTTTATATATTTTAGTTGAAGAGTGGACTCCTCATTCTGGATATGGCGGTTCACGATTTCTTAAAATTGATCCGGACAAAATTGAAACAGTTGCGTCTGATTTTTCTTATTCGGATTAAAAATGACCTGTTATTGGATTTTAAAAATGTGTACCATGATGTGTGCAATGATGGTATTCACCTGAAACATTTCTCTGAAATCCAAAAATTAAATATCTGAATTTTTTCGCCATCATCAAACATAATTTCATAAATGAAAGACGGATAAATTATTTTGCCGTTTGTGTTATAGCTTTTGGCTATTGTCGTGTGACAAGTAAACATCAAACTCAATTCGCAAGTATGCTATGTGCTTTAGAAAATAATAACGAATAGAGCAAAAATCAAAATTTGCCGAAGGCAATTTTTTCTCTGATCGGAGCGCAGGGTTCTGGCCGAATCTGCTGAAAGCGGTTCGGCGACTTCTGCGCGACAAGAGCGGGTAGGGATTTCAAAAGGGACAGGGCTGGCGACTGAAGCCCTGTCCCTTTTGATCTTATCGCATGAGACAATGCGAAACCGGATTACAAAGGCGAAGCCTTTGATTGTTTTGCATGACACCATGCAAATAACGGAGTTTATCCGGAAGCTGCGCCGGAGTTATTTGTAAACGTCACCGCGGAAATCGATTACCTGGACATGAAGAATTTTTGATTCATCATAAACAGTAACAATAATGCGAAAATCGCCCTTCCGTATTCTGATAGCTCCTTCCCAGTTTCCTTTCATTTTTTTAACGTCGATAGAAACAATTTCGCCGGAAATTTTTTTTATAAAAGCGGATAGAGCGTCCTTTATCTGGTCTGTGAGCTGCGGATTTTTGAGCCGGAATTTCTGGGCCTGATTCGAATAATTAATTTTCCAGCTCATACGTCAAGAGTCTCGGAGAAAGCAACATCGGAATAACTGTCTGGAGAACCGTGTTTTTCTGTTATTTCCTTCATCTCTTCGTCTGAGACTTCAGGTAAAGAGTGGATAATGTAATGAATCTCTTTTTCATTTATGACTTCCCTTACGGCAGTTTTAATCATAGTGTAGAGTTCGTCTTTAGATATTGAAAGTTCCATAAAATGACCTCCGGTTTATTTCGCAAGTTGCCCAAGGTTTGATTTGAGAACACTGCGTTTATTTATAAATTCATTATAGTATTAGTTATTGCACTAGTAATATATGAAAAAAATATGTAAATAGATTTCAAAAATCAACAAAAATAAAGAGAGCAGGTGTTGAATTAAAGAAAAAAAGAATATAAGAGAGTAAATTGATAAATGTGTATGAAGAAAAACGACTATTAGCTCCTTCATGAGCGGATAGTCGTTATAGAAGATTATTGAAAACACGGGAATTCTGAGACAGAATAAATTGTGCGTATGCTGAGCGAAGCGAATATATCGTTGATGTCAGTATATTCTTGCATTTTCTACGCGAACTTCGTGTCCGCTTCGATTGCAACATAATGTTGATGTCACACCTCAAACTATGAGGTAATGCTTGAGTTTTCCCGCTGGGAGCTGAAGCTCCTTTCGCGGGCTGTGGAGCGACATCGTGTCGCTCCTAAAAAAAAGACCGGCACGAATGCCGGTCAAGGGGAATAAATCGGTGTGAATAAACAGGATATTCCTGCTTATCGGCGTGTTTGTTATCCTCGGTATGCTTTTGTGTAAAGCTCCTTGATCTCAGAGATCAAAGGATACCTCGGGTTTGCTCCGGTGCACTGGTCATCGAATGCCTGCTCGCTCATTTCATCAAGTGTCGCAAAAAATTCTGTTTCACCGACCGAAGCTTCGGCGATTGTTTTCGGTATGTTGAGCTGGGCTTTCAGTTTTTCTATCGCGTCGATCAGTTTGCTTACTTTGTCATCGGCAGTTTTTCCGCCTAGACCTAGGAAGTCCGCGATCTTCGCGTAACGCTCTTTTGCGTTCGGATATTTGTACTGCGGAAACGCTGTCTGCTTTATAGGCGCATCCGTTGAATTGAATCTGATTACATGACTTATCATCAGCGCGTTTGCGAGTCCGTGAGGCAGATGATGGCGCGCGCCGAGCTTATGCGCAGTTGAATGGCATATTCCGAGGAACGCATTTGCGAAAGCCATGCCTGCAAGTGTAGAAGCGTATTGAACTTTTTCGCGCGCCTTGACGTTTGTAGTTCCTTCTGTGTATGCAAGCGGCAGATATTTAAACAGAAGTCTCATAGATTCGAGAGCGATTCCGTTTGTGTAGTCGCTTGCGAGTACGGAAGCGTATGCTTCAAGCGCGTGAGTAAGTGCGTCGATACCGGAGAATGCAGTCAGTGACTTCGGCATGCTCATTGTAAGCTCCGGATCGACTATCGCCATATCCGGTGTAAGTTCATAATCCGCGATCGGATATTTGAAACCGGTTTTTTCATCTGTTACAACAGCGAAAGGAGTTACTTCGCTTCCAGTACCTGAAGTGGTCGGAATCGCTATCATAGTAGCTTTTTTGCCGATTGAAGGGAACTTGTAGATTCTTTTCCTTATATCCATGAATCTTAGGGCAAGACCTTCAAACTTAAGACTCGGATCTTCATAAAGTAGCCACATGATTTTTGCCGCGTCAATCGGAGAGCCTCCGCCGAGCGCGATTATCGCGTCAGGCTTGAACACGTTCATTATCTGAAGACCTTTGTTTACGGTTGCGAAAGTCGGATCCGGTTCAACCTCATAAAAAGTCTCGTGATCGATTTTGAGATCGTCAAGTATGCTGGTGATCTTGTCTGTATAACCGAGATCAAAAAGTGGTTTGTCCGTAACAATCAGAACGCGCTTCTTGCCTTCAAGTTCCTGAAGGGCAACCGGCAGTGACCCGTATTTAAAATATATTTTAGAAGGAACTCTGAACCAAAGCATGTTTTCTCTCCTTTCAGCAACAGTCTTTGTGTTGATGAGATGTTTAACCCCAACGTTTTCGCTGACGCTGTTTCCTCCCCAGCTTCCGCAGCCTAGAGTAAGTGAAGGCTCAAGTCTGAAATTGTAAATGTCTCCGATTGCGCCGTGTGATGCCGGCATGTTGATGAGAACGCGTCCTGTTTTCATCTGCGCGCCGTAATATTTTACGCGGTCGGCATTCATGATCTGGTCGGTATAAAGAACCGATGTGTGGCCGAATCCGCCGAATTCGATAAGAGCTACTGCTTTCGCAACGGCATCCTTAAAATCTTCCGCTTTATAAAGAGCAAGTACCGGAGAAAGTTTTTCATATGCGAAGCTTTCGTCAGCGTTGATTTCGGTTGTTTCGCCGATTAGAACTTTTGCTGTTTCAGGTACGGTTATGCCTGCGATTTTGGCGATGTTATATGCGGATTGACCGACAATTTTAGAGTTAAGCGCACCGTTTATGACGATAGTTTCGGCGACCTTTTTTCTTTCCTTGTCGTTTAGGATGTAGGCTCCGCGGTCAAGAAACTCCTGTTTGACTTCGTCGTATTTTTCTTTTACAACGATTACTGACTGCTCGGATGCGCATATTACGCCGTTATCGAAAGTCTTGCTCAGAAGAATTGAGTTTACTGCCATTTTGATGTGAGCGGTTTCGTCAATTACCGCAGGCGTGTTTCCGGCGCCGACGCCTATTGCAGGATTTCCGGAAGAATAAGCGGCTTTAACCATGCCCGGCCCGCCGGTCGCAAGAATGAGTGCGATGTCCTTATGCTTCATCAAATGCTGGCTGAGTTCAACTGTAGGCTCATCAATCCATGCGACGATGTTTTCAGGCGCGCCTGCTTCAACAGCAGCTTTTAGAACTATTCTTGCGGCTTCGGCTGTACATTTTTTTGCGCGCGGATGCGGCGAGAATATGATCGCGTTTCTGGTTTTGAGCGCGAGAAGCGCTTTGAAAATCGCGGTTGAAGTCGGGTTGGTTGTCGGAACAACACCCGCAATGATCCCAACCGGTTCGGCGATTTTCTTTATACCGAACGATTTATCTTCTTCGATTATTCCGCATGTCTGGCAGTCTTTATATTTGTTGAAGATGTATTCTGCGGCGAAGTGGTTTTTGATAACCTTGTCTTCAACGATTCCCATGCCTGTTTCCGCAACGGCTTCTTTTGCAAGACGGATTCTTTCCGCGTTTGCGGCAATCGCTGCCTTGCGGAAAATTTCATCGACCTGCTCCTGTGTAAATTCGGCAAATTTTTTCTGCGCCGATTTTACGGTTTCGATCAGCTCTTCAAGCTCGTTAATATTTGTGATATTTTTCATATAATCCCCTCCTGATCGGGTTTCTTGCTGTCAAAATGCCGAGAATATGTGTCATGGTCAATAAAAATATCGTAAAAATAGTAAAAAATGTGAAAAAAATCACAAAAGTGTGAAAAATGGGCGCTTTATTGGATCTAGAACGATAAATTCTTCAGTCGAATCCGGAATTTCAATATCATCACTCCAGTAGAATCGAATGCCGAGCCGGTTTGTTTTAAACGATTTTAATTCAACTCAATATCGGATTACTAAATTCAAAGAAAGATAAACGGTTGTGCATAATGCTCTAAAAAATGCTTGCCGGTAAAGGTGCTAAGTTTCCTTATAAACAAACAGCTCATAGGAATGCCGGGTAAGATGAAAAACATAAGAAATTTCTCTATTATTGCACATATCGATCACGGAAAAAGCACGCTTGCCGACCGTATAATCGAAAAATGCCGTCTCGTGGATGACCGCAATAAGGTCGATCAGATGCTTGATACGATGGATATCGAGCGGGAAAGGGGAATTACGATTAAGGCTAATGCCATTACTCTTAAATATAGTGCTAAAAACGGCGAAGATTATATTTTCAATCTTATCGACACACCGGGGCATGTTGACTTTGCCTACGAAGTATCGCGTGCTCTTGCTTCGTGCGACGGAGTTCTTCTTGTCGTTGATGCGACTCAAGGGGTTGAGGCCCAGACTATCGCGAATCTTTATCTTGCTATGGAAAATGATCTTGAAATAATTCCTGTTATTAATAAAATCGATATGCCCGCTGCTGATGTTGAAAAAACCAAACTCAGCATTGAAAAAACGCTTGGCCTTGATGCTGATCACGCTGTTGCCGTTTCTGCAAAAGAAGGCATAAACATCGAAGAGCTACTTGAAAAGATTGTTGAATATATTCCCGCTCCGAAAGGCGATATAAATAAACCTCTTTCTGCATTAATTTTTGATTCTTATTTCGACAAATATGTCGGTACGGTCGTCAAGGTCAGAATTTATGATGGCGAAATAAAAAAAGATGATGTCATAAAAATGGTCTTTTCCGGTAGAGAATACACTGTTAATGAAGTCGGGGTATTTAGACTCAATCTTGAAAAGCGTGATAAGCTTTTGCCTGGCGAAGTCGGATACGTTATCGCGAATATTAAATCGGTTACCGATACAAAAATCGGCGATACCATCACGCTGGCTTCAAATCCGTGCGCCGCTCCGCTAAAAGGTTTCCGCGACGCGAAGCCTATGGTTTTTGCGGGTCTTTATCCGATGTTTTCTGACGAATATGAGGCTTTGCGTGAGGCACTGGCTAAACTGAAGTTGAATGATGCCTCGCTATTGTTTGAACCGGATAATTCTTATGCTCTCGGTTTCGGTTTCCGCTGCGGTTTTCTCGGTCTCCTTCATATGGAAATTATTCAGGAACGTCTCGAAAGAGAATTTGATATCTCGCTCGTTACTACCGCTCCGAGTGTTGAGTATCACGTGACTACAGTTCAGGGTGAAACCCTTGTTGTAGATAATCCGGTGAAGCTTCCTGATCCTGGAATGATAGAAAGCATTGAGGAGCCGTTTGTTGCTACGACAATCATTACTCCGAAAGAATATATCGGGAATTTGATGAATCTTATCATGGAATGCCGCGGTATCCAAAACGACATGAAATATGTCGATGAGAACAGAGTTGAAATTCACAGCGATCTTCCTTTGTCTGAAATCGTTTTCAACTTCTATGATAAGCTTAAAAGCTATTCAAAGGGTTACGCTTCGTTTGATTATGAATTGAAGGATTACCGAAAATCAAAAATGGTGAAATGCGATATACTCGTTCATTCCGAACCGGTCGATGCGCTTTCATTTATTGTTCATACGGATAAGGCTTATAATAGAGGAAAAGAAATCATTGAGAAGCTCAAGGATATTATTCCGCGCCATCAGTTCCAGATCCCGTTGCAGGCTGCTGTAGGAGCAAAGATCGTTGCCCGTGAAAATATTTCCGCATTAAGAAAAAATGTAACGGCTAAATGTTACGGCGGAGATATCACCCGTAAGAGGAAACTTCTTGAGAAGCAGAAAGAAGGGAAGAAACGAATGAAAATGGTGGGGAATGTTGAGATTCCTCAGGAAGCGTTTTTAACGATATTGAAAATTGACTGATTAACCGGAAGTGAGGTTTTGCCTCACTTTTTTTTTGTCTTTTTTATTGCAGATTTTAACAGAGCTCTGATTTCATCTTTTGAAGCAAGATAAGCCGCATCAAGTCCGCCATTGTCTTTTGCCGACGGATCTGCATTTTTTTCTAGAAGAAGTTTTACCATTTCAGTGTTGCCTGTCGAACTCGCTGCCATGAGAGGTGTAAATCCGTTCTTGCTAGGTTTATTTACATCTGCGCCGTTTTCAATTAAAATTACAGCTACAGAGTTTTTTGAAAAATATATCGATATCATAAGGGGAGTCGTTCCAATATTGTCGGCAAGATCTATATCAGCCTTTTTATCAATAAGGAGTTTTGCAGTTTCTGCATCTCCGTATCTTGCTGAAATGTTTAGAGCAGAAACTCCGTTATTATCAACCGCATTTACGTTGATGTTTTTGCTGAGAAGAAATTCTATTATGTCTATTTTGCGGTAGGCTATTCTGTTTCTGCAGGCTATAAGCAAAGCAGTATTTCCGGCAGAGGTAGACGTGTTAATGTCAGCTTTGGAAGCAAGTGCTGATTTTATTTTTTCAAGATCATTTAGCTGTACTGCTTTAAGAAAATTTTCATTAACATCGGATGAGTGTAGTAAGGTGCTTGTAAGTATGAATAGAAGGGGTAAATATTTCATGATTCCTCCATAAGGGAATTGATTGATGGTAGTATAAGAGAATAAATATGTTTGTAATTGCAAATCATTTTTTATGAGATAAGAATCATTGTTGTGATGGTGATTAAATCGCAATATTCAATTTATATCGAGATTCTTGCATGAAGGTCTCACGAGCAATAGATATTTTTGATAATCATGTAAAAAAATACATTATTACTGATAAAAAAAATCCTTTTTCCGTATTAATTACGGAGGTATATATGAAACTAAGGAGCAGTGCGAATGTTGAAGTAATTTCTTATTCACTTTTGATTCGGGCTTGTAAAGTTAAAAAGATATCTTTATCGAAAATGATATCTTCTATAATGCGGAATGCTGTGATGCAGCATGATTTTAATAAACAGATTGTTCTTTTTCGAAATGTTAAATATCAACGAAAGGGTTTAAAGTATAAGGTCATTCACTTTTATTTTGAGGCTGAAGAATATGAGAGTTGTTTGGATATAAGAAAGTTCGGGAAGGTTTCCGTTTCAAGTGTTTTGAATGTCTGGATCAAAAAGATGCTGGGCAATATGTTTTCTGGGAATAATGGCGATGCTTTTAATTATTTTATTGCTAAACTGGATAACTATGAATCTAAATATAAAGTTATTGTGCTAGATAAGATTGAAAGAGTAAAAATATTCATAGAATTTGAACGAAAATACCGATGGTCTTGAAATAATAACATAATCCTGTCATTTTCGCATAATTTTTAAAAATATTTGCCGAATTTATTATTCTTTTGCATTATGGAATTGAAATTACAAAAAAAGCTCTGCAGATTTATGTGGAGTAAAAATAAACAAATATTTCGGAGGATTCATGAAACATCAGTTTCAGACTGAAGTTGACAAACTGCTTCATCTAATTATTCATTCTCTCTATTCACACAAGGAGATATTTCTCCGCGAACTCGTTTCCAATGCGTCTGATGCTATTGACAAGCTGAAATATCTGAAATTTACAGATGATGCATACAAAAATGTTGATTTTGACGGAAGAATTGACATCAGTTTTTCGGATTCTGAAGGAAAGAAGACGCTCACCATTTCCGATAGCGGAATCGGAATGGATGAAATTGATCTGACTGAGAATCTCGGTACTATCGCCCGTTCAGGAACAAAGAATTTTATAGAAAAACTCACCGGCGACGCAAAGAAAGATTCAAATCTTATCGGTCAGTTCGGGGTTGGATTTTATTCGTCGTTTATGATTGCTGACGAAATTGAAGTTATTTCAAAAAAAGCCGGAACGGATAAAGCGTATAAGTGGGTAAGTGACGGAAAAACAGGTTTTGAAATAACTGAGGATGAAAGAGAATCTCATGGTACTACTATAATTCTTAAACTTAACGAGAACGGGGCGGAATATGCCAACAGGTGGCAGATTGAACAGCTTATAAAAAAATATTCAAATCACATAGCTTGTCCGATTTTTCTGACTTACGAGAGCGAAAAAGACGGAAAGAAAGAAACAGTTACTGATCAGATAAATTCTGCCAGTGCATTCTGGAAACGAAGCAAATCGGAACTTAAAAACGAAGATTACAATGAATTTTACAAATCCCTTTCCGGTGATTTCGAAGATCCTATGCTTCATATTCATACACGCGCTGAAGGAACACTTGATTATACCACGCTCTTTTTTATTCCTAAAAAAGCTCCGTTTGATCTTTTCCGTTCAGATTATGCTGCAGGTGTGAAACTTTACGTTAAACGAGTCTTTATTACAGATGATGAAAAAGAACTTATGCCGGTTTATCTGCGTTTCGTAAAAGGAGTAATTGATTCCGAGGATCTTCCCCTCAACGTCAGCCGTGAGATTCTTCAGCAGAATAAGGTTATGGCGAAGATCCGCAGTAATTCCGTGAAAAAAATACTTTCGGAGTTTGAAACTCTTTCAAAGGACAAAGAAAAATATGCCGAATTCTATAAAGAATTCGGCAAACCGTTGAAAGAAGGTTTGTATCAGGATTTTGAAAATCGTGAAACTCTTACGGAACTTGTCAGATTCAAATCGACAAAGAGAGAAGGTTATGTTTCGTTTGCGGAATACGTTTCTTCAATGAATTCGGATCAGAAGTCTATTTATTACATTACCGGCGGTACTGAAGAAAATTTGAAGAATTCCCCGCTTCTTGAGTATTACCGCAAAAAAGATATCGAAGTTCTCATCATGGATGATGAAATTGATGAAATAGTTATACCTTCTCTTTTCAAATACAAGGATTTTGATCTTAAAGCTGTGAATCGCACCGATTCTGCAGATGAGCTGAAAACGGAAGATGAAAAGAAAAGCGAAGAAAGCGCCAAAGATGTTATAGAGAAAATTAAAAAAATTCTCGGCGATAAGGTTAAAGATGTTAAGGCGTCATCGCGTCTTTCCGATTCTCCGTGCTGTGTTGTTGCTGATTCAACAGATCCTTCATTTCAAATGCAGGCTATGCTCAAAGCAATGGGGCAGAGCGGCGGAGAAGTGAAGCCGGTGTTTGAAATAAATCCGAATCATCCGATTATCAAAAAGCTTGAATCTAATTCCGATGAAGCTGTTCTTGAAAACACAGTGAATCTTCTTTTCGTGCAGGCTATGATGCTTGAAGGCGGAAAAATAGATAATACTGCTTCTTTTGCCAAAGCTATGAATGCGATGCTTGAAAAAGCTCTTTAGATTTTCAACGGCAGGGCGGCTTAATGCTGTCCTGCTATTCTATATTTGTTATTTTTCCGGTGAATGAGAGGTCGTATTCCCCTATAGCTTCAAGCTCGCTTTTAAATTCTTCTGATGAAAGTATCTCTGGAATTATTCTGAACTGCGGCTTTGAAAAGTCGTCTTTTCTTATAACAATCTCATATTTTTCATTCTGAATCGGGATAAAATCTATTCCTTTTATCTGTGATGCTGATTTTTCATTTCCAACTGCTATATCAGCTCCGCCCTGTGCAACTATTCCGGCAGCGGCTAGATGGCTTTGTGATTCTCTTGAATAACCGTTTACTCTGAGCGGGGAAATGCCGAGTGATTCGAGTTTCTGATCGGTAAATATTCTTACACCGGAACCTTTTTCTCTGTTTACCATTGAAACGTCCTGTCTTGAAAAATCCCGCCATGATTCAATTTTTTTAGGATTTCCGCTTTTAACGTAAAATCCGATTTTTCTTTCGGCGACATGAATCATTGTGCACGGTATTCCGGGCATAAGATATCTGACATACGGTGTATTGTAAGATGATGTTTTTTCATCCCAAAGATGAACGCTTGCTATATCTATTTCCTTTCTGTAAAGGGAAACGAGACCGTTGTAACTGCTGATGTATGATCTAAGGCTCATTATTCCGCTTACGCGCGATTCGATGTGTCTGGCGAGAATGTCGAGGGATATGTCCTGACCTGCTATTATCATTCTTGTTCCGCTTTGGGATGATGCTTGTGTGGTCTCCGGAAAGATGTCATTTGGTATGATTTCTGTTTTTGTTTCACTTAAAAACGTTTTTTTCTTCTGTCTGAATTTAACAAGGTCGGCATATTCAACTCTGACTTTTCTTCCAATATGATAACATGGAATCTCTCCGCGCTTAATCATTTCGTAAACGGTTGTTTTCGCGATTTTGAGTATATCGGCTACTTCCTGCGGGGTAAGTGATTTTTCATCAGACATATTAGACCTCGTTTAATTAGAAATTTATTTTGAAAAAAATTCTACAAGCATTTTTTGTTAAACTGAAGTAAAATAAACAAAAACAAACATGAAATGTCATAAATGAACTTGACCGAGTTACAAAATAGACTTTTCTTACAAAAGTTGCTATTGCTTCTTAACTCAGATTTCTTATTATTTTACAAACTAATTCAGGAGGTTTTATGAAAATCAGCGCAAGAAACCAGATCAAAGGAAAAATTACAGCTATTGATCTTGGAACAGTTATGGCGAAAGTGAAAATTGAAATTGGAGGCGGAAACTCTCTTACTTCATTGATATCAAAGGAATCGGTTGATGAACTTTCTCTTAAGATCGGTGATGAGATTACCGCAATAATTAAATCAACTGAAGTTATAATCGGAAAGTAAATCTAAAGTTATTTAAAGGATTGATGTGATGGTTTATATAAGCGACAGAGAAATTGATGATTTTATTTCAGAAGACATTCCTTATTTCGATCTTACATCTTCTGTTCTACAGATAAGCGGTGTCCGCGGCAAAATAGAATTCTATACCAGAAACGACGCTGTTCTCTGCGGAACTGAAGAAGTTTGCCGGATTTTCAACAGATTTAATCTCGATCCGAAAATATTTAACCCTTCTGGAAGCGAAGTTAATGCTGCGTCTGTTTTTCTTTCGGCTGAGGGTAGTTCTGAAAACATACATCAGGCATGGAAGATTTCACTGAACATTCTTGAGTATTGTTCCGGAATTGCGACAAAAACCAAGAGACTGATTGATGCTGCAAAAAAAGCTTCTCCGCATATTGAAATACTTACTACCCGAAAATCTTTTCCGGGAACCAAGTCGCTTGTCACAAAATCAATTTTATCAGGCGGAGCGCTTCCTCATCGTCTTGGTCTGTCTGAAACTATTCTGGTTTTTAAAGAGCATTTGCCATTTGCAGGCGGTATTGATAAATTTACTGAAAATATTCATCTATACAAAAAACGTGCTCCTGAAAAGAAAATTATTGCAGAAACTGAAAACATTGAAGATGCTGTCAAGCTTGCAGAAAACGGAATTGACGGTATTCAATTTGATAAAGTTAATCCGGCTAATTTAAGAGATTATGTCCGTGTACTGAAAGGCATCAGAAATGATATCGTCCTTCTTGCTGCCGGCGGAATTACGGATGAGAATGTTTCCGGTTTTGCGTTATCGGGAGTTGACGGAATTGTGACGTCGTCTCTTTTTCATGCAAAGCCTGCCGATATGGGTGTAAAAATCACATCAGTCTAGTTTTATGATTTAAAGACCGCTTTATTAAAGCGGTCTTTTTATTGATACTTTTATCATTTGACCTCCTTCTGAAAAAAATCTGTGCTGATCGCCTTCCTGTATAAGATTCCATACTTTGCTCTTGTCGAGTATTGCAGTTCCTGCAGCGATGCTTACGCCGTGCTGAAATAATACCGAACTCATAGGTGTGCTCGGTCCGACTATCGCTATTTTTGCATTTTTTGATAATTCGAGAAGGCGGGGCATTGTTTTGTTTATTAGAGTTGTTCCGGTTATGAAAACATAATCCTGTTCAGGGAGAATGTATTCGCATGCCGGATCCGGGAAATCTCCCGGCTGAGGAAAACGTTCCAGAATGGATAATGTGCAGATTTCTTTTAGAGATTCTATTCCGCAAAAGTGTCCGATCACCGCAACTTTTTTGCCGTGCAGTTCTTCGCGCATATAATCAAAAAGACTCACATTGGAATCTTTTTCTATTTCATATTCCGTCAGTGCAAATATTTTATCAGGATTATTGATTACAGAATTGATAACTGACAGCCCGAAAGCGGCTTCATGATTATTCCATGATTTTATTTTTGCCGCTGCATCTTTTGCGTTCATTCCTGAAAAATTTCCAGCTCCTGGTATTCTGCTGTTGCCTTCCCGCGGTACCATCGACATTCCTATTGAATCTGTTTCTGCCAGATTCCAGTGTGAAGCTGATAAATAGCGTTTGAGTGTCAGATTTGATGGCACCTGTTCTATAAGTTCGTCATAAATATCCCAGATCATATTATTCTCCTTTTAAATAATTTTTTTTAGTATCTTGATGAATGATTGTATCTCGGAAGATCTTGTGAAAATTCCCGGACTGATTCTTGTCATTCCTGTGTTGATTGTTTCGAAGTGTTTATGCGCCATAAATGAACAGTGAAAACCTCCTCTTACGCAAATGTCTTTCTCTGCAAGATATGAGCATATTTCGGAATTATCGGTTCCGTCTATGTTGAAAGAATAGATAGTGGAGGGGTTTTCTTTATCTCCATACTCTTTAATACCCGGCGCTTTCCTGAGTTCAAAGCGGATCTCTTCTATAAGCTCGAATTGATGTGAACGTATTTCTGATGGTTTGGCTTCGATTACAAAGCGTATTCCTTCGAGCAGTGCCGCTATTGCCGGAAAATTCTGTGTTCCGCTCTCCAGTTTGTCAGGAAGATCATCCGGCTGCAGAAGATTTTTAGAGAAACTTCCAGTGCCGCCCTCACGGATTGTATCCGGGTTTATTGACGGGGCAAGATAAAGCAGTCCGGTGCCCTGAGGTCCGAGCAGTCCTTTGTGTCCCGGCATTGCAAGAATGCTTATTCCGTCACGTTCCACGTCAATATCGTAAATGCCGGCGCTTTGTGAAGCGTCAACCATGAACGGAATTCCGGTTTTGGCGCATTCATTTCCGATCGCTTCTATGTCGTTGGTTGTTCCTGTGACATTTGACGTATGAATTATTGAAACCAATGCTGTATTCTTCCGTATAAGTTTCCTGATGGATTCAGGATGCGTCTTTCCTTCTTTGGAGCAATCTGCAACTGAATAATCAATGATTCCTGAATTTTTCATTTTAACAAGCGGGCGCATAACCGAATTATGTTCCGTGGAACTTACGATAACATGATCTCCTTTTTTCAATAATCCCTTTAGCGCTATGTTTATTGAATCCGTTGCGTTTTGCGTGAATATGATTCTTTCCGGACAATTGATTCCGAAAAGTCCGGCTGCGGCGCATCTGCAGTCGTATATTATACCTGAGCTTATTTCTGAATGCTTGTCATTTCCCCGTCCGAAACCTGCGCCGAAGCTTCTTGTATGAAAGTTGAGGGAAGTGTAAACTGATTCCGGTTTTGGCCATGAAGTTGCCGCATTATTAAGATAAATCATATTCACCTCCTTCTTTTTCTATCAGGATATATTTTTCAGGACCTTCGGTTTTTATGCAGTATAGAATAAAACGGATGTTTTTTTCCTCGGCTGCTTTTATTACTTCAGCAGTCTGTTTTTCATTAAGTTCGAGAGCGAATGAGCACCCGCCGTGCGATATGCACGACGGAGTTTGTTTCATCCTGAAGAAGGTTCCCGGAAATGTTCTTTTAACCGCATTTACTTCGCTTAGTGTCGCAAATGCCGCGAGAAAAGATTTGCTGTTGTCAGATATCTTTGACATCGCATTTCTCGAAAAGAATATCGTCGTTTAGAGAAATTACTTCATCGGCTCCCGAATATACCGCGTCACGGATTATTATTTCCGCCTGTCGGGCTTTCCCGAATAAAGTCAATACCCACTGTTCACCTGCCGCTTCTGTTTCTGTAAGCTGCATGGTTCCTTTTATAACGGAACATCCTGTAGCTGCCTCTATTCCGTGTGCAAAAAACGCCGAACCTGTAACGCATGCGGATGAAGGGTCGCCTCTTGACATATCGAGAAGCTTCATTGCCTTGATTCCGGCGCGCAATCCGAGAGTCATGGTGACGTTTACCATATCCCAGTGAATAGACCGCGATGAGTGAAGCATTTCAGTTTGAGATATACACCAGTGCATTGGCGCAGTTGCCAAAGGAAAAGCGTCAAACTGCGGAACATACGGTTTTAAGTCTATAACAGGTGATCCGTCAAGAGCATCGAGTCCCTTTACATAAAGAACACAACCTTCTCTTTTTACCAGAGTGACGATGCATGAGCCGAGCTTGGCAGGCCTGGCCGGCGAACGTTTGGAAAAAATTCCGCGGCATGTCGGTTCCCTCGTTAGAGGAAGCTTCAGTATTTGTTCGTTTTCAGAATATCCCGCAAAAGTTTTCCAGTCATCCTGAAGATGCTGATAATAAATGCAGAAGAGATTAGAAAATAATTCTGTGCCGAGCAGTCCGTCTTCATATTTATCATCAATGATGATCTGGTTGATGTCATTCTGATAATCGCATTTGTCATTGAACTTGCGGTATTTTGTGCTCACTGAGCCGATTGATTTTACTGTATAAGTCTTATCCATTATAATTCTCCTTTCATGCCGAAATAAAATGTTCTTCCGGGCCCCGGGTTAAACGGATCTGCCGCGTAATCATCGAGAATGTTTTTGCACATCAGATATCCTTCATAGTGATCGAGAAATTTTTGTGATATTTTCATGCTTAACATCAATGGGTCATGGAGTTTAACGGTTTTAAAGTAATCTGTTGAAAATTCATCTGTTGAAGAAGGATTGCTTTTCATTGCATACTTGACGGCGTTCGCGGTATAGCTTCCGAAAATATCAACCGATGTTTTTGTTTTAAAGTCGAATCGGATGTCCAGAGTCAGCTGATGTTCCGGTATGTCGGCGATTTTTTCACCTTTGTTTATTGTGGAATCATCTTCCCCTGTATCAAGATTTCTGACACGGAGATATGTGTAAGAAAAACTGGATGAAAGGTCTACCAGATCAGCAATGCTTGCGAAAGTTCCGTCAACAATCAATTCTATGCCCTGATGAGTTTCACCTTTTATATTGGTGTATTTTTTTACTGATGGTGTATCGACATCATAAATTGTTGCGAGTTTATCCTTGAATTTGCTGTAGAAATAGTCGGTTCTAAAGCTTACTGTTTTCTGGATAAAAAAGAGCTGGAATCCGGTGTTAAGGTTCAACGATTTTTCCGGTTTTAATCCTTCATCAGTATCTTCATAAACATTCGCATACTGTGACATTGTCGGAAGTTTTGTTTTCTGTGATATTGAAGACCTTAAAAGCAGAAAGTCTTTAACCGGTTCATATGTCGCGCCTAATACCGGGCTGAATGAATCGCGTGTGCCCCAGATTTTAGAATCGCTGTCTGCAATATACTGGTCTTCCATTGAATCGCCGTACTGAGTGACTCGACCCATTGCCATTGTCTGCGAACGGGCTTTGAACTTGCTGAGTTTCTGTGCGTCGTATGAAATTCCGAAGCTTAATTCTAAGGGTATTTCAGCAAGTTCGTAGAAGTCAATTTCATCTTCCGCAGCGACTGTAATCTGCTTTCCTTCCATCAATTTTGTGTCAAACCATGAATTTCCGGCAAGAGCAAATGCAGCATCTGCTCCGCCGCCGTTTGTTCCTTCTCCGATGAAATCACTGTCAGCCTGAACTCTTTCGAGATGCTTATCCCATCTGAAAAGAATTGATGTATTTAAAGTATTCCATTCTGTCAGAGAATATGACGGAAATATGTTAAAACCAACTGATGTGTTTTGCCAGTTTGAATGAGCTCCTCCCCATCCTTTTACAGGAATAGTTTCATCCTCGTCCTGATATCCGTCGAGGTATTCGTAATTGTGAGTATAAAATACATTTGCTTTCAGATGTGCCTTTTCACCTTTAACTTGAATATAAGGAGCGGCATTGACTGAATAGATCTTCTTCCAACTGAATGAGTTGCTGCTCAGGGTCATCTTTGGGTCGGAATTCGGCCATGTATGCTTGGAAAATTCTTCAGTGTTGGAAAGTGAAACGCTGTATCTGTCTGCAGTGCTGTAATTGAAGTTTGAGCTAATCCCGGCTTCAATATCATCATTGATTTCATAGCCTGTTTTGCCGGATATTCCGTATTTGAACATTTCCTGATGAGGCCAGTCTCCCGTATCATTAATATATTTATCTGCTGCAGTGCCTGAAAGATCCGTCGTATAGCCCAGACTGGAATCCGGCATGAATTTATTTACCCATTTTCTACGCTCACTTTTAGTGAGTTTTCCGGAAACTTCGTATGGGGATTGTCTTTCTACTGTTCCTGTAAGCCAGTAGTAAAATCCGCCTATGGTGTTTCCGTGAGCGCCGTTAAAAGTAAAATCTCCGTTTGATCCGTACTCCGCGCTGCCTTTTGCGTAGAGTTCAATTGGTTTTTTTGTGATTATATTTATCGATCCGACACTTCCCATTGTTCCGTAAAGGGCGGAGCATGTCCCGCGGTTTATAACTATTTCAGAAGCGTTCATAACCGGTATCTTGGAAATATCTACATTCGCTTCATATACGTCGGCAACAGGAATTCCGTCCACTAGAAGCGCTACATACGGCATTTCGAATCCGCGCATTCTGTAACGGACGTGTCCCTTTCCATGCTGGTATGTGGTCATGCCCGGAACAAGCTGCAGCGTGTCTGCCAGGTTTTTGTCGTTATGAGCATCAATATCCTTTGAAGATATTATACTCTGTGTTGAAGCCTTATCGATAGTCGGAATTTTTTTACCGCTTATGACAATTTCACCTGCTTCGAAAGTCTTGACTTTATCTTTTTGTGCGTATTCCGCCGGTTTATCTTTCTCTGATTGTGCCGCAATTTGTGAAGCTGCGATCAGGGATGCGGAAACAAAATAAATCAGTTTTCGTTTCATTTTTTACCTCTCTATATTCCTTTTTGTTTTTTTGCTGTAGATATTTGCTGAGACAAGTTCTTCAAGCTCGGTATCGCTGAGTTCTTTTCCATAGAAGACTGAATAGAATTCCTTAATTTCTTTTTTGATGTTATAATCGCATAGTTCGGGATAAAAAATATATGGAAGCCAGATTAGTCCTGCGATACGGTTGACTGAAGGCGGACGGTCTATCCATTGAAATGGCGAGCGCGGAACAATGTATACTTTTCCATTTTTAACAGCATCAATTTTGCTCCATAGAGGATTGCTGTTGATGATGTCGTTCCATCCTTTCATTCCTCCGTCTTTTCCGAGGTAATCAGATATAAGAATAATTTCAGGATTCCATACGAGCACCTGTTCCATGGAAACCGGAGTATTTCCGTATCCGCTTATGTCATTTTCCTTGATTTGGGCTACGTTGTGTCCGCCGCAGAATTTGATAAGTTCTGAGTGAATTGACTGATCAGGTTCGGTATTCAAACCTTTTAAACCTTCGGCGTAATAGACGCGGATTTTTTCTGATTCCGGAACTGATTCGGATATTTTTTTCGCGCGATTGATTATGTTTTGAGTATAATTTTTTAATAATTCAGCACGCTTTTTGTTTACTGTCAGTTCGCCCATTGCTTCATAAACGGAAGGGATATCTTCAACGGTTTTCATGTTGAATACTGCGACCGGTATTCCGGTTTTTGAACTGATCACCAGTGATTTGTCTTTTTCGAAGCCGTCGGATGTCGTAGACAGACTTATAATTAAATCAGGTTTCGCGGCTGCGATAATTTCGAGATTTACCCCTGCGGATTTTCCGAACCATCCACCGAGTTCGGGCAATTTCGTGTATTTCATATTCATATATGCCGAATCATCAGGATTCAGTTTGTAGTTCCATCCGATTAAAAGTTCAGGATCGAAACTGTAGGCGAGGGTTGTTCCCATCGGTGATGTCGAAAAAATTTTTCTTACATCACGGGTAACGGAAATAGTTCTGCCCGCCATATCGGTGTATTCGCGTTTGTCGGAATTGTTTTCTGAAGGTTTTCCGCATGCAGATAATACAGCGGACAAAAGAACAATAATAATCTTTTTCATCGTTTACTCCTTTTGCATCCGACAGGAACACAGTAGCAATGTGTTCCTCCGTGCTCTGATTCGTGCGTAGCTATTTCGACATTGATGCCGTAAACTGTTTTCAGGTTTTCTTTCGTCATGATTTCTTTGCTTTCTCCGACACTTATTTTTCTTTGCTTGTCTATGAGGATTACCGTTCCTTCTGATTCGAAAACGTGATTGGGGTGATGAGTTGTCATTATTATTCCTATTCCGCGTGTGCTGAGATTTTTAATTTCGGAGATTACATATGACTGGTTTCCGAAATCAAGATTGGAAGTAGGTTCGTCGAGTATCAGAAATTTTGACTGCTGAGCTAATGCTCTGGCTATCAGAACAAGCTGTTTTTCTCCCGAACTTAATTCGGTAAACACGCGTTTTGCAAGTGAGCGGATAGATAGAGCTGATAGAGCCGCGTCTACATGATTGTGATCATTTTTTGCAGGTGTTCTGAAAAATCCTATATGCGGAGCTCTTCCCATCATTACAATTTCTTCTGCCTTGTATGGAAAAAATACTTCAGACGCCTGAGGCACGTATGCTATCGATGAAGCACGTGAGGACTGCGTCATGTTTTCGATGTTTTCGTCATCGATGATGACTGCGCCGCTTACGGGTTTTAAAAGTCCGAGAAGCGTCTTGAAGAGAGTTGTTTTTCCGACTCCGTTTGGACCCAGAAGCGAAACGGTTTCGCCGGAAGATATTCTTAAATTAATCTTTTCTATAAGGGCTTGGCCGGAATATCCGCATGAAAGATTTTTTGTTTCAAGTATCATGACCATCCTCTCTCTGATTTTGTCATTAGATATATGAAAAATGGGGCTCCTATAATCGCGGTTAGAATCCCGAGAGGTATTTCAATAGAGAGAACATATCTTGCGAGAGTATCAACTGTAAGAAGATATATTCCTCCGATAACGATGGAAGCTGTTACGAGAGTTTTGTAATCCGGTCCGAATATCATCCTTACAATATGAGGTACAACGAGTCCGACCCATCCGATCAGTCCGCATACTGAAACTGCGGCTGAAGTCATCAGTGTTGCACAGGCGATTATAATAAGCCTGTAAGCTCTGGTGTTCATTCCGAGTGCACGCGCTTCGTCTTCGCTCAGGGAAAGCACGTTTATTTTCCATCTGATTAGAAAGAGCGGAATGAAGCCTAAAAGAGCGCATCCCGAAACGAAAACTGTATCAGAAAGGCTTACGGCAGAAAGATTGCCGAGAAGCCAGAATGTTATATCGGGAAGTTTGCTGTAAGGGTCGGCTGTAAATTTTACAAGAGAGAGCAGTGATGTAAAAACTGTAGACACCAGTATGCCAGAAAGAATCAATACAAGAGAAGAGCGTGCTTTGGATACGGTTGATGAAATCGTCCATGTTATCGCAACTGCCGCTATTCCGCTTGCAAAGGATAGCGCTTCAACTCCTTTGATTGAAAATCTGAAGAGTATTGCGAGGGCGGCACCGAATGCTGAACCTGATGAAGCTCCGAGCATATCCGGTGAAACCATGGGGTTGCGGAATATCCCCTGATATACTGCTCCGGCTGCAGAGAGGCAGCCTCCGATAAGAAGCGCAGATAAAATTCTTGGAAGCCTTGAATTGATGATAATCATTTTGAATGTGTTTATATCTTCTGGGGAGGCGCCGTTTCCGCTTATCAGCGAAATGAAGTTGACCGGATATTTTCCGACAAGAAGGGCTGTTGATGATAAAAGAATAAGAACGCAAATCCATACAAACAGTTTCATAAGCCTCTTCTAAGCGATATTTCGCTTCACATAAACGATTAATGTGCTAATACAAGTTCGTTTATGATTGCTATAGTTTGCTTTTGTTCGTTTGTGTCAATATAAACGGAATCTTAAATGATCATAAACGAACAAGTTTACAATTGTGAAACAGTATGAGTTTGTTTATATTCATTTATATTGTGCAGGTTTTGAGGATTTGAGTAAAGTTGAAGTCTCGGGATGTGTAACTAATCTGTGTTTATTGATGGATTAACTTTCATTTAGAAAATTTGTCAGACTAACTAAGCGATATGTGTGAACGGCTAATGCTGCAGATTTATTGATAGTTGAATATTTCTGAAGTCTGAATAGTTTTTTATTTTCTGGAAAATTGTCATTAATGGGGTATAATAAGAAATACATAAAAGAAATCTTTTTCATATCGGAGGCTATATGGCTAAAATAACATTAAAAGGTAATATTATTAATACATTCGGAAATCTTCCTGAAATCGGATCGAAAGCAAAGGATTTTTTACTTACCAAAACGGATCTTTCTGATGTTTCTCTCAATGATTTCAGCGGAAAGCGCATTGTCATGAATATTTTTCCGAGTGTTGACACGGGTGTCTGTGCGACATCAGTTAGACGTTTCAACTCAGAACTTGATAAAATGAAAAACACGGTTGTTCTTTGCATTTCTGTTGATCTTCCGTTTGCTCACCAGCGTTTCTGCGGTGCCGAGGGATTGAATAATGTAATTTCTCTCAGTGAAATGCGCATTCGAAAATTCGGCGAAGATTACGGTGTACGGATTATAGACGGTCCGCTTGCCGGAATATTTTCCCGTGCGGTTATTGTAATTGATGAAACCGGAAAAATAATCTATACCGAGCAGGTTCCCGAAATAGCGCAGGAGCCTGATTACGCGCCTGTAGTTAAGCTTCTTTCGTAAAATCTATATTACCGGTAGAGCCGGTAATATAGAAATTCTTTCGGTTCGGTTTCACCTGAGTTAACTATATTGATAGTGCGGATTTTTTTGAATCCGCATTTTTTTATTATTTTCTCTGAAGGAATATTGTCAGGCTCAACTATTGCCATCAGATAATCGATTTTTTTGTTTTCTAAAACCCATTTCGAAAAAGCGGAAGCGGCTTCTGTCATATAACCCTTTCCGGCATAATTTTCGCTGATGAAATATGCCATCTCTATTTCATCGTCGACTTCCGGTTTATGACCACAGCCTATCATTCCGATCATTTCTGAAGTTTCAATCAGTTCAACTGCAAGCATGGTGCGCATGTTTGGTGGATCCGCATAACATGAAATGTACCAGTTCAGCAGATCAGAGATTTTTTCTCTAGTCATGCCCCAGTCGGGCATCCATTTAAGAATAAATTTCTCCCTGGTAATTTCATAAATTCTTTCAACATCCTGAAGAGTAAATTTTCTTAGATTAAGTCTATTCGTTTGTATTTTCATTTTTTCTGGTTAGCTGATTGACCGGGTTTTGTCAAGATCTTGATGACTAATAATTTAAACGATGTTTAGAATTGTGATATGCCGGCAGTTGTAATTTATATTATCTTCATGACTTAACTTATTTGTTTCGGCTTTGTAAATAATTATGTTTTGCAAAGGCGGAAATAAAATTCTTCTTGAAAAATGTTTTTGCGGGCGTTGCAAAAGATTATGCGTGAAACTTTCTTCCGGTTTTGCGTTATAGGCAGGGTAAAGCGATGGGTCTCAAAAATGTGATGATCAGGTACAAGCTTTTTTTTGTTTCTGTAATGTTTACCATACCTATTGTTCTACTCCTTTATTTTTTTATTACAGAAAAAAATATTGCGATTCGTTTCGGAGCAAAAGAATATTACGGTAATGAAATACTTCGGATTGTAAGAGTTCTCATGGAAAACACTCTGCATTACCACCGGGATATTCTTGATAATAATGAAGCTTCATCATCAATCGCCGGGATTAATTCTTCTATATCGGATATTAGCAATAAAAATAAATCCCTTTTAGAATCAGATCCTTATTCTGATATGATTCAAAAAAAACAGTTTGAAGACTTAGAAGAATCATGGAAGAATATTTCTTCTAATGGTTATGACTCTTTCCATCAAAGTATCAGAGATTACTGGTCCCGTATCGGAGATACTTCCAACCTGATTCTTGATCCTGATCTCGACAGTTATTATTTAATGGATTTCACGCTTCTCCGTGTTCCTGAATCGCTGACACTTCTTGATTCGGCATATAGTCTCATTTGCGGAATCACTTCTGATAATCTTTTTGTTCAAAGATCAAAAAATTCCGCGATATGGACGGAATATGAGGATGTTCAAAGAGAATACACTTTGATAAAAAATTCGATAGAGGAACTCAATAACGCGTTTGAATCAGCGGTGCAGTCTGTAAACATGCTGAATGACGTTCTTCAGCGAAATGCCGCGAAGTATGAAATGCTGACCGGTCAGGCAGTTCTTTCCAGCGAAACCGCAGTTTCACTTGCCGAAAGCGTCGCATTTTTTAAGACATAATTTTATCATAAATTTCCGGTATTTCCAATAGGCGCAGGAATCAAATTCATTGACTTGACATTTGAAGCATGGTGTCTTATTGGAAGTAATTCGGGGGTTTTATGAAAAAGAAAAATATTATTATATTTTATGCCTCGGTATTTGTTTTAATGTTTGTGCTTCGTTTCATTTACGGATACGCAAAATATTCAGATTCTTCTTATACCGTTTTTTCCGATAACGATGCCGTAATGGAATCTGTACGCAACTATGCGTCAGATAAAATCAAAGTTACAAAAGAGGGTCTGCCGCAGGGTTCACCTGCCAGTATAGACCAGAAATATGAAAAAATTGCAAACGTCAATTCTGTTTCTTCAAAGTTTGAACAAGATGAAAAAAAGGTGCGCGATTCGATAAAAAACTATAATGCAGTTATCCAGCTTGAGCAGAAAAACGGAAATCCCGGCAAGCGTGAGCTGAATCTTATTATCGGGGTTCAGCCGGATAAATT
>JAKJGA010000087.1 GCA_022704645.1 Spirochaetota bacterium | reverse complement strand
CTGAGAGGTAAAGGGATATTGTAAGCCCTATTAAAAGCATTCCGGTGCAGATAGACGGAATGAGAAGCTGAATCAGTGAGATTGGTCTTTCAAACTGCATAATCTTGCCCTCTTAAATCGATACCTTACTTCGGCCAGCGAGAGTATTGCAAAGCACAACTTAAGCAGTATGAACCGGATTCAAGTGATTGTCAATATTATAATCCGGTCATAGCGCAAAGCTCTAAGTTGAATTGTGATTACGTATTTGAAGAATATTGTAAACGTTATGATGCAGTCAGGAGTCTCTTTTTTCCTTGACATTTGCTTTGAATGCCGGTGAATAATTCCATCATGAAAATTAGTCCTTTTACTTTAAAGAAATTCCGCGACGGTATTTACGTTGTTATTCTCAGTATTTTTCTAGGCGGTTTGTTCGCCTTCATTATGAGTGTTGCGGTTGCCGGCAGTTTTAATCTGCAAAAGGATTTTAGATATATTCTGCTGGGAACTTTGACCGGTTTCGGCGTATCTTCCGGAATTCTGCTTCTCAATGAAATTTTTCTAAAGCGAAAAGCTCGACCATTGTGGTTTTCCCTATTGGTTACTCCGTTTTTGCAGACGGCATTAATCAGTTTCGTATATGCATTCGTATTTATATCACTTCTCGGTTATGATTCTTTCTGGAAAGACTCTTATTTGTTTCATACTGTTTCTTTTTCTCTTATTCTGACTGTTTTGACGAGTCTTTATGCCGACATCGAGCGTCTTTTAGGACGTCATGTTCTCAAGGGTCTTCTTTTCGGAACATACAGACGCCCGAAAAATGAAAAACGTTTTGTCATGTTTCTCGATCTGGCAGGCTCTACGGCCGTTGCCGAGCGTCTGGGTTCTCTGAAGTTTCATGCTTTTTTAAATGATTTTTTCTGTGATATTGCGCGTCCGATAATAAACCATGGCGGTGAAATTTGCAAATATGTGGGAGACGAGGCAATAATTACCTGGCCGGAGAAAACTGCAGGTTTACCATACGGCCCGCTTTTAGTTTTTTTCGCTATTGATGAAATTATAAAAAAAAGACATAATTATTATACATCACGTTACGGTTTGATCCCGCAATTCAGAGCAGGTCTGCATTTCGGTTCTATAGTTGCAGGAGAGATGGGTTTAACACGTCAGGAAATTGCTTATTCCGGCGATGTTATGAATACTGCTGCCAGAATCCAGTCTGAGTGCCGCTTGAGGAATGAAATTTTTCTAGTTTCCGATGAAACTCTTTCGCGCCTTGGAGAAAAAGCAGATTTCCCGCAGTCTATTAATATAGTTTCTCATGGTACAGTTTCTCTTCGCGGAAAAAGCTCTGATTTGGCTATTTCTGCAGTACGTTCGGCATGATTTCATTTCAAAATATTCTGCATTTTATGATAAGTTTGTATTGTGTTCATTGATAACCATTTATAATAATTATAGAAAATTACATAATAAGTCTATTGAAATTAAGCTTTAATGTATTAGCTGCATCAATTCTCTGTACAAAATGGATGTTTTGTACATATAGATGTTGTAAATGATTGAACATTTGAAAATATAACAAGCTTTATTGTTGACAAAATACTCTAATAATTTGTTTTAAAGATATTCGGTTAACCGAAAATCGTAAATAGTAAGAGGAACTATGAAACACTTTAAAGTATTGATTAGCATGATAGCTATCTCTTTCGCGTTTGCTGCATGCGGTGATGACAGCAGCAGTAGTAATGATGACTTACCGGCACTTTCCGGTGAGAATCTTAAAGTTACAGAACTTGTAGACAAAGCTGTGGGTGATTCTGTTAATGACGCGCTTACGCTTAAAAAAGGCAAAATTGTTGGTAAAATAGTTTTAGCTGATGGTGAAGAAGAGAAAATAAATTATTCAAATGATGACGGATCTCTTATAATAACCGGCACATATATGGATATTAAAATCGTCATGAAAGAGTTTACTGTAAACATCACAGAGGAAAACGGAACAAAGCATATTGTTAAAATGTCCGGAACTCTCACAAAAAAAGAAACTCATGACAAAGAAAGCCATAGTTCGGTTATTACAAAAAATGGAATTCTTGATGTGACTTTTGATGATGCAGAACATACTATTGGTTTTGACTATTCGGAGACTCAAGATTATTCTAAAATGGATGACGAAGGCAATCTTCCTTATACCATAGAAGGAAAAATCACTTTTGACGGAGCTGAATATTCTTACAAAAAAAGTGACAAGAAAAATCTGAACAACTAATAACTATATCTTTTATTGCCGCTTCTCATAACTTCTTGAGGGGCGGCAATAGTAAATATCATGACATATTATCAAGAACATTCTTTAATGCAAAAATTCCGTTTATAGCGGCAGGAAAACCCGCAAATACGCTCATCAGCAGCATTATCTCATTTATTTCATCAGATGTTAATCCTATATTTAATCCGGCTTTAATGTGAAATATAAGTTGTGATGAAGCATTTCCCATTGCACTAAGTGCTGCTATTGTTGCAATTTGACGATGTTTTTTTGAGAGAATATTTCTTGAATATATATCGCCGTAACCGAATTCGATTATAAATTTAACAAGATCAGGACTGATTTTTCCGAGAGTATCGTTCAGGATATTTATTTGACTGGGAAAAAGGTTGTTAAGTTCTATTTCTCCTTTTTTCATACGCTCATTGCCTGATGCGTTTGTATCATAACTTTCTGAACTGAGCTGATTTGTAATTTTTAATTCTTCAAAAACTTCTTTAAGACTAATCATTGCATTTATACAGCGAGGAAATCCTGCATACGCACACATTTGAAGAATTACCTCTACAATTTCTTCTGCTGAACTCCCGGTATTTAAAGCTCCGGCTATGTGAATTTTGAGCTGAGGAGTGCAATTCCCGAGAGCTGTCATCGCTGCAACTACGGCTATTTCTTTTGATTTGAGATCTAGACCGCTTCTTGAGTAAATATCTCCAAATGAGTAATCGATGATATAATTCTTTAAGTCATCTGATACAGGGGAAATTGATGAAAGCATTTTCATGATTTCCTCTTCTGATTTGTTGTTTACCTTCGAAAGCAATTCAAGTCCTTTTGTTCGTCTTTCATTGTTCTTCATGGTTCTCCGTCATTGTAAGGCTGTAAATTCTGAGATTAAAGTTGGATCATGTTTTATCCAGCTGTTATCAGTGCCAGACTGTATGAATAATTAGTGCATGAAGCTTCTATTTTTTCATCTGTAAAAAAGACATAAAATTACTGAATTCGGACATTATTGAATTTGACATGATTTTAAGATTTGCGAATATCTTAGTATGAGAAAAAGTAGTAAATCTGCAAATTACCGTTTTCTAAAAGGTGAGTTGGAAGAATATTCAACCGAGAAACTTCATTCGCATAAGGATCACCAATTTCTTGTAATTTCATCCGGAATATCCATGCTTGAAGAAAAAATCTCAAAGAAGGTTCAGTTCGGGAAAATGTGCGCATTTATTCCTGCCGGAGTAAGACACAGAACAACTGTTGTGGGTAAAAAAATATCATATCAGTCAATTTATATTGATTCTTTCCGTATGAAAGTAAAAGAGGATAGAGTAATAATGTTTAAAATGAGTTCTCTTTCGTGTTCTCTTGTTGATGAATTGACTTTGACTTCGAAATCGGACTGCTTTCTTTCGGCATGTTTCGATTTGTTTATAAGAACTGTTGAAAGAGACATGAAGAACGAATCATCAATAATGACTCTGATTACCCCCAAACGCAGAGAAAATGTCCTCCTGACTGAATATATTGAAAAGCATTTCAGGGAAAGAATTTCCATGAAAGAATTGAAATCTGTTATACCCTATACAGAAAGACATATTAATAGAATTTTCAGTGATGAAACGGGAATAACTCCTGTTGACTATGTCAGAATGACGAGAATTTATCATGCGGCAGTGAGTCTAATTGCTGAGAATAAATCAGTCGTTCAAACTGCTTTTGATTGCGGATACGAAAATCTATCAGTATTTTATTCTGATTTCTCACGTTTTTATTCAAAGAGTCCGAAGCAGTTTATAAAGGAAATGAGTCAATCATGAACTCTTGATTCCATGGCTGGGGTGCGTTTTCTTTAAAAGTTAAATATATTGACAAATTTAAGCAATATTCCGAAATTTCCATTATATTATTAATTGGAGTTCTCATTGAAGAAAACCTTTGCAATATTACTTCTTTTTCTTTCTGTGTTTATGCTTTGGGAAAATGTTTCGGCCGCGAGCATGCGCAGACGTGATGATTTTATGAAACCTCAGGCTGGCATTTGGTTCGGTCCTGGGATGCCTCTTTTTGAGTTAAAAGATAAGGTTGAGCCCGCTCTTGGCGGTGGTGCATTTTTCCGGCTGAATACTCCTCTGACATATTTTAAGACCGGGGTTGAAGTCGGTTATCAAAAACATGATTCACAAGGTGTTAACGGTATCTCCCTTGTTCCGATCTATGGTAATGTTCTTTTTTTGCTTCCTATAAAGTTTCCGATGAATTTTCAGTTTAAACTAGGTGCAGGCGGGGTAAAAGTATATATTAAGCCGGAAGAAAAGCAGCAGTTCGATCCTCTTTTTATGGCCGGTCTTGAAGTTTCGTTTATGGCTGGAAGAATGGTAAATTTCGGTCTGCGTTTTGACTATATGGTTATTTATGAAAAGCATATTTCCGGTGCAAAGTACAACGGATATTTTTTTAATACAGGATTAACATTATATTTTAACTTATGAAAAATTATAAAATTTTACTGCTCACATCGATTCTTTTACCGCTTTTATTCACCTCTTCGTGTGATGGCGAGCCTTTGATAACTGAGCTTGTCGAGAATAGAGTAAATCTTATTATTAAGGGTACATTGGAGTCTGATACAAGCGTTCAGGCATGGACCGGCGGCAGGCCGAGTCTTTTTTATCTTGATATTTCTGAGATTCGCGCTGATGGAGACAGGTTTGCAAATTACAGACTTGTTGATAAGATTCCAGTAAACGAAACGAATGGTTTTTTTAACGGAAATGGACTTAATTACAGAAGTGATGACCTTTATATTGACAGTAAATATGATAATGTTGAAGTTTATATCAGAAAAATGGGATTCAATGATGTGACTCCTTCAAGTAATACTTTTTACTTTGATGATGAGGATGTGTCAGGATATGATTTCAACCTCAATCAGATTCGTGTTGAAGGTTCTACTGATACAGACGAGAATCTTGTTTTTCCTCTTTATGTTCCTGTTGCGGGCGGAATAAAATATGACGGTGAAGGCGAATGGATTCTTGAAGTCCGAATGGTAATCAAAAATAATCTTAAACAATATACAACTTCGGCTGGGATTACCTTCTGGGCAATTGCTGATAATATAAACGATGTTACTAATGAATCTTCCGTCGGTTATATCGGCGGCAATATTGCTTCAATTGCGTATGCATATAAAAAGGATTATACCGGAACGATTACTTTCAGCGGCGGAACATATCAGGTTGCGATTCCTGCCGAAGATGATATCACCGAGTATGTCAATGGAAAGATTCCCCCGTATATTACAACATCAGGTGTACTGAAAAATATACCGGTAGGTGTTCCGATGAAGGTTTATACAACAGGATCTAATCAGGCAACGATAATCAATTCGGGAACATATACTTCTGCAGGGGCAGATGTTCTTCTGACTGTTCCTGGAGAAAATGCCAATCGTTGATTCAATAATGCTGGAGACCATATGAGTGAAAAAATAATAGTTCAGAAGTTCGGGGGAACCAGTGTCGGTTCTCCTGAGCGTATAAAAGCAGTAGCGGATAGAATTAAAAGCTATGTCGACAATGATTATAAGGTGATTGTTGTCGTATCCGCCATGGGCGATACAACTGATCATCTGATTGATCTTGCACAGAAGATCACCGCAAAGCCTAGTGCGCGCGAAATGGATATGCTTCTTTCCACTGGCGAACAGGTGTCGATTTCTCTTCTTGCGATGGCGCTTCATGAAATTAAAATTGAGGCTGTTTCTTTTACCGGTTCTCAGGTCAAAATGATAACAGACGGAGCTCATTCGAATGCGCGTATAGTAAGTGTTGACGACAAGCGTTTGAGAAAAGCTCTTGAAAAGCATTCAGTAATTGTTGTCGCAGGTTTTCAGGGCATTGATGCGGATGAGAATATTACAACTCTCGGAAGAGGAGGTTCTGATACTTCCGCTGTTGCACTTGCAGCAGCCTTAGGTGTACGTGATTGCGAAATATATACTGATGTTGACGGAGTTTATACTGCCGATCCGCGTGTTGTCGGCGGCGCCCGCAAACTCAATGAAATAAGTTATGATGAAATGCTGGAACTCGCACGTCTTGGCGCAGGTGTTCTTCATTCGCGCTCGGTTGAGTTCGGCAAAAAATATAATGTAAGAATTCATGTCCGTTCAAGTTTCAACAGAAACGAAGGAACGATTGTTAAACCCCGGGAGGAGATGATGGAAAAATTTACGATGAGCGGCGTTACTTCAAAATCAGATGAAGTGAAATTCAACATATACGGAATTCCTGACTGTCCGGGAATTGCTCAGAAAATATTTACTGTTCTCGGTGAAGAAAAAATATACGTTAACATGATCGTTCAGTCTACCGGAAAAGACGGAAAAGCTGATATCTCGTTTACTGTTCTTAAAAAAGATATCGATAGAGTTAAGGCGATTTCAGAAAAAATCAAAACAGAATTGAAAGGCGACGAAGTTACTTTTCAGGAAAATATTGCGATTGTTTCTGCTGTCGGCGTCGGCATGCTTTCTTCTGCGGGAGTTGCCGGTAAACTTTTCAGGATACTTTCTGAACACAACATCAACATTCAGATGATTTCTACATCCGAAATCGGAATTTCGTGCGTAATAGATGAAATGTACGCCGAGCT
>JAKJGA010000323.1 GCA_022704645.1 Spirochaetota bacterium | reverse complement strand
ACTTTGCGCCCTTCCGAGACCAAGTCATCGAGCATGTCCTTAAGCATTTCAAATTTACATGACGAGACATTCTTAAACTGCTCTGAAGCAATAACCGGAAACAATGCTATCTGCCTTAACCTGAGAAGCGCTTCAAAAATTTCAATCGCGGATTTATCTTTTCCTTTTTCTTCAATAGTCTTTTTTATTTTTGTGCTGAATTCTTTACGCAGAGCTTCATAAGCCTTTTTCTGATCGACATCCATTTCGCTAATAACAGTAATCTCTTCTTTTTCCGGAAGTTCTTTAGCTACCATATCCTTTTTTCTTCTCAATATAAACGGAAAGATAATCGAGCGAAGTCTTGCGGCAGCGTCCTTGTTGCCGTATTTTTCAATCGGATTGGCATAATTTTTTTTAAAGCTGTCTTTATTGCCGAGAAGACCGGGGTTCAGAATATCAAACAGAGCCCAGAGTTCACCTGTATTATTTTCAATCGGCGTGCCGCTCAAAGCCAGCCGGTGTTTTGTCCTTATTTCTTTTACAGTTTTAAATGCCTGCGATGAAGCGTTTTTGACATTCTGCGATTCATCAAGCACCATAATGCTGAATTCCATATCAGAAAAAATACTCATATCAATCCGAAGCGTATGATAGCTTGTAATAATTATATCATTCGTAATTATTTCATCACGATCACTCTTTCTGAACTGCCCCAGATGCCGGATAAATTTTAACGAAGGAGTAAAGCGCTTAATTTCATTTTCCCAATTCGGCACTGTTGAAACAGGCACAATCAGAAGAGCCGGACGGAGTTTTTTTTCTTCCTTCATTTTTTGCAGCATAGCAAGAGTCTGCACAGTCTTTCCAAGCCCCATGTCATCGGCAAGACATCCGTTAAGCGAATGCTCGCGTAGAAAATTAAGCCAGTTATAACCTTCAGCCTGATAATCTCTCAGCTTTCCATTGAATTTCTGCGGAAGTGAATATTTTCCGATTCCGCTAACGGTTTTCAGTTTAGAATATATTGCTCTAATCTCTTCAACTTCCCGGTTTTTAGCGGATGAAGTTTCAGCGGATATCATTTCAATAGCAGGAAAATCAAGGCGGTTGATTTCAATTTCACCGCGATTATTCATTCCGCGGTTTTGAAGCTGATTTATCTTTTCTATATCCTTCTCAGAAATATAAACATAAGAGTTCTTTGTTTTTAAGAAACCGCTTTTCAAAAGACTGTAATCTATTTCAATATCTTGTTTGCTGTTGTCATCATCGATGTATTCGGCTTTTGCGCTGAACCAGTCAATTCCCGGCTGTATTCTGAAAGCTACTTTGCCGCCCGCACTTCTGATTTTAACACCGTCTTTCTTTAGTCTTAAATTTATATC
>JAKJGA010000002.1 GCA_022704645.1 Spirochaetota bacterium | reverse complement strand
TGATTTCTAATAAAGAAATAAAAAAGGTTGAAAATAAGCTGAACAACCGACCGAGAAAAACTCTTGGTTTTCTAACACCGTTAGAAGTTTATATTAATTGCGCTTAGTCATTGAACACAGCTAATAACTAAATAATGAATAGAATAATAAATGAAAAATATCTCTTATTTCAAATGTTTCATTTTCATTGATTCTCTCAAGATTTGTTGCAATTGTTTTTTCGGCAGATCTTTTAGATGTTAATATTATTTTGTATTATTTAATAGCTATATCAGCTTATTTGGTATTTAAGTTACAAAAATATTGTGAAAAGAAATTTTAAAAAAAGTGAGATATTAAATGATAAGAGATCTCGTTAATCATGAACTCGTTATATATGTGATTGCTGGATGGATTATAAATATTCTTCTTTTTTATATGGCTAGGCGTCAATTTCGCAGAGAAAAGCGTATTGATTGGTATACTAAGTCAGCTATATTTTCTTTCGGGTTACTGACGTTATTTTTCGCGATATATTTATTGGTAGAAATATTAGTCTAGGGATATTGTTATGAGCAAAACATTGCTGATGGTAATTGTTTTCAAGAGGTAAGAGTAAAATGAAAAGAATTCTTTTATTATTTTTAATAACTGTTTTAACTCTATGTGCATGTCCGAAGGAGCTTGAAAAAGGCGTAATTGTAAATTATGCTGGAAACAGAATATTTTATGAATTAAAAAACAAAGTCCAAATTCAGGAAGTAAAAATTCATGAATATGAATTCTTAATAGGTGAATATACAAGTGGCAATTCTTATATTTTTCAACAACAAGGGACACAAATTGACAATATTACTAGAGTAAAAGATATGATGTGGGATGAATATAAACTATCTTATAGAACTCAATATATCTATCATGTAATATTAAGATGCAAGAATTCCCCTAATTATGAATGTTATTATAAAATTATAGATAAAGATAAACCAGAAGTTGTTCGAAAAATCGATTTTGATGAAGTCAATAATTTAGAAATTGAATATGTGAAAAAGCCTAAATTAGAATAAGTTATAAAAACACACACTACATTCAAAAACAAAGCAAAATCTGTACAATGATGGTATTCCCCTGACACATATTTCTTAAAAATAATCCTCCGAAAACTATTAGAAATTCAAAAATATCTTGCAGTTAATTATTTTGCTGTTACACTGGCCGGATGAAAAGCATCGTTGCACTTTCAAAACTTGGTTCGTATAATCTCCGTGATGTAAAGGAAGCCCTCAATAGAATATTTACTCTTTCCGGCGGCATCGAATCTTTAAAAGTAAAAGGAAACAGAGTTCTTCTGAAGCCCAATATGCTGATGGGCGCGCATCCGGATGAAGCCGTGACAACGCATCCGGCGGTATTTGAGGCTGCTGCTTCTCTTTTTCTGGATCACGGTTTTATTGTCAGTGCGGGGGATTCTCCTGCTGTCGAATCAGTTTACAGCGTTGCCGAAAAATGCGGTATCGCACAGGCCGCGCGCAGGCTCGGCGTTCCGATTGCAGACTTTAAAGACACCGTCTCTATTGAAGCGCCTCAGGGAAAAATTACGAGAAAATTCAATATCGCGAAAGCAGTTGTAGAAAATGATGTAATCGTTTCCATGGCAAAGCTTAAAACTCATCAGCAGATGTATTATACCGGCGCCATTAAAAACATTTTCGGTGTTATCAGCGGTCTTGAAAAATCCAAATTTCATTTTCGTTTCGTCGAAAGAAAATATTTTGCCGGAATGATAGTAGATCTTCATGACATTGTTGCTCCATCATTTGCCATTATGGATGCAGTCGTATCGATGGAAGGCGACGGTCCGAGAAACGGTTCGCCAGTCAGCACGAATTTTATCGGTGCGTCATTCGATCCGCTTGCATTGGACTGCGTCTGTTCGGAAATTATCGGCTACAAATCTGATGATATTCCGATTCTTTATGAGGCGAAAAAACGCCGTGAAAGTTTTGATATCGAAATTGCCGGTGAGGATGCAGTATCATTAAAACCTTCATCTTTCAAGCTTGTTGAAAAAGTCACAGACATAGCTTTTCTTCGCAAGATTCTTAACCGCCGAATTTATAATCTCGTCCGTAATGTTTTTATACCTGCTCCTTCAATAGGTAAAAAATGTGTTTTATGTATGAAGTGTTTTTCAATATGTTCTCCTCAGGCGATTTCAGTCAGACAGTCCAAAGAAGGTAAGCACTTGAAGGTTGATTTGTCAAAGTGCATCCGCTGTTACTGCTGTCATGAAGTCTGCGCTTTTGACGCGATGACTATAAAACGGCACCTGAAATTCTGATTTTGTTAAGATTATGTTCAGTCTTAATTTTAAATTTATACCAGCCATATTCTATTGATTTGACATTTTCTGCGCTGCAGATCTACAATAATCACGACTTTGTTAATCGGGGAATTTATGAAAAGTAAAGGTATGCGAATCGGAATTCTGACAGCAGGAGGGGATTGCCCTGGGCTGAATGCGGCTATACGCGGTGTCGGAAAGAGCGCCATAGTTCAATACGGCATGGAAGTTGTCGGAATCTGTTCCGGCTTCAGGGGGCTAATTGACCGCGAATATGTTACTCTAACGGAAAATCTTCTTTCAGGAATTCTAACCGAAGGCGGAACGATTCTGCGTACTTCAAGGGAAAAACCCTTCAAAAATGATAACGGCACTCTCGATAAAGTTCAGACTATTAAGGAAAATTACAAGGAGCTCGGACTTGACTGTCTGATCTGCCTCGGCGGTAACGGAACCATGAAAACGGCTTATCAGCTTCATAAGGAAGGCCTCAATATCATAGGCGTTCCAAAGACTATTGATAATGATGTATGGGGCACTGACGTTTCTTTTGGATTTTATTCTGCCGTGAACATCGCGACTGAGGCGATCGACAGAATTCATACGACTGCCAATTCCCATAAACGAATCATGGTGATTGAAGTGATGGGGCATCATGCCGGATGGCTTGCTCTTTATTCCGGTGTAGCCGGAGGCGGCGATGTTATTCTGATTCCGGAAATTCCATACACAATGGAATCCATCTGCAGTGTTCTGACCAAAAGATATGATGAACGAAAACCTTATTCCATCGTGGTTGTTGCCGAAGGAATTGATACTCCAAAGCCTAAGAAATCAAAGGGTCATTATATCGCAAAAAAAATAATGGAATATACCGGGCTTGAAACACGCGAGACCATACTGGGATATATTCAGCGCGGAGGATCTCCTTCTCCAATGGACCGCGTAATTTCCACACGTCTCGGCGCTCATGCCGCGGAACTTGCCCGTTCAGGAAAATTCGGTTTCATGACATCTCTGCGCGATACTGATACGGTTGCGGTTCCGCTCAAGGAAGTTGCCGGAAAAATTAAAACTGTTCAGAAAGATGATCCGCTCGTCAAGGAAGCGCGTCTTCTCGGAACAAGTTTCGGAGACTGATATGAAAAGAATTCTTCTTGTTCGTCATGGAAAGGCTGTAAAAGACGGCAATGAAACAGATTATGCCCGTTTGCTTTCTACTTCCGGAAGGAAAAATATCTATTCACTTGCGGAAAATCTCAAAAAAGATACCTCATGTGCTATTGACGGCTTCTATTCGAGCATTGCTTTGCGTGCTTTTGAAAGCGCTGTAATAATTGCGGAGGAGTCTGGATTTTCACGTGATAATGTTCAGATAAATGAAAGCTTGTATTCTCAGGATATGGAAGCTGTTCTGCACTGCATTGAAACTATATCCGAACGATACAGCAATGTATGTATTGTCGGGCACAATCCGCTTCTTGAAAAGCTTGCGTCATATTTTTGCGGTGATTTCGTTTTCGGTTTGCCTACTGCTTCTTGCGTAATGTTTGAATTTGATGCCGAGAAGTTTGTGGAAATCAAAGAAAACAGCGGCCGTTTCATTTTCTATAAATTCATAAACGATAATCTTGACAAGTTCGGTAAAAATATAATACGCAGTCTTAGGGATGAATCCGCGCAGATGATTGATTCATTTTTTGAAAATTCAAAAAATATTTCGCCGGAGGATTTGTCTCTCAAAGCCGGTAAAATTGCACGAAAGATTCTTGATTCATCAAGTGTCGTGACTGTTCGAAGCATTGAGCTTTTAAAGAAATCGCTTTTGCTTACGGAAAAGAAAGAAAGAGAAAAAGAAGAGCGAGAAAAAGACAAGGTCATGAAAAAAATGGCAAAGATTGAAGAGAAGATGAATGAAAAGATTATGAAAATGAAAAATAAAAAGGAAATTCTGCAGAGACTTCTCGATGAAGGCAATAGCTCGAAGGATTCTTATTCTAAGGGGAATAACTCTTGAAGGATTACAGACCTAAGGAAATCAGCTGGATATCTTTTAATGCAAGGGTTCTTCAGGAAGCGAATGATCCCAGTGTTCCTCTTATGCAGAGAATCAGGTTTCTTGGAATATATTCTTCAAATTTAGATGAATTTTTTGAAATTAAAGTCGCGACTCTTAACAGGTTTGCGCCTCTCGGCAAAAAGGCATATCCTCTCATCGGCGGTGATCCGAAGAAGATACTTGCTGAGATCCAGGATATAATGTGGACGCGGCATCTTGAATTTGATACATGTTTTTCAAACATCATAACCGAACTTGAAAAGCGTAATGTCTTTTTTATGAATGAAAAGAATCTTAATGATGAGCAGAAGCGTTTTATTAAGGTTTATTTCAATGAAACTGTAAGACCGAAGATTTTTCCTGTTATGCTTGGAAAGAATATCGTTCTGCCGCCTCTGCGCGATAGATCGGTTTACCTGATGGTTAAACTTTCTAATTCAGCCGAAAAGAAAGATCAATACAGTCTGATTGAAGTGCCGTCGGGGCTCATTCCCCGTTTTATCGTTCTGCCCAGAGACGGCGAAAAGAAATGCGTTATTTTTCTTGATGATGTCATCCGTTTCGGTTTAAGCGATATTTTTTCGCCGTTCGGATATGACACTTTTGAAGCCTATGATATCAAAATGACGAGGGATGCGGAGCTTGATCTCGGCGACGATCTCGGTGAGTCACTGCTTAATAAAGTCAGCAAGTCATTGAAGAAGCGTCATTCAGGAGCGCCTGTGCGTATCAGTTATGATTCCACCGTTCCTGAAGACATGCTTTCATATTTTCTCAAAAAAATGAATCTCAAGCGCAATGAAACATTTGTGCCGGGCGGAAGATATCACAACTTCAAGGACTTTATGCGGTTCCCGAATATTCTTCCTTCCGAAGATTCCGACATCAGGCGGGAGCCGATTTTTCACAGGCAACTTCTTTCTGAATCAAGCATAATGTCAGTAATCCGTAAGCGCGATGTGATGCTTCACTTTCCGTATAATTCATTCAACATGATTATTGATCTTCTCCGTGAAGCATCTATGGATACTAATGTTACGGAAATTAAGATAACGCTTTATAGGGTTGCCAAGGATTCGAGTATTTCGAACGCACTGATTAATGCGAGCAAAAACGGAAAGAAAGTTACGGTTCTTATGGAGATTCAGGCCCGCTTTGACGAAGATAATAATATTTATTGGGCAAACCTCATGAAAGAGGAGGGTGTTAATGTAATTCTCGGAATTGCAGGTCTTAAGGTTCATTCCAAACTGTGCATGATTACCAGACGCGAGAATAGCGCGTTTAAAAATTACTGCATAATCGGTACAGGCAATTTTAATGAAGAAACTGCCCGCCAATACACTGACCACTATCTTCTTACATCGGATAAGAGAATAACTTCCGAGATATCAGAGCTCTTTGATTTTTTTGTAATGAATTTCAGACATCATTCGTACCGTAACCTGATTGTAGCTCCTTTTAACATGCGCGATGAATTCAAGAGGCTTATAAAGAATGAGATACGCAATGCGGAAAGCGGCGTTGATGCAGAAATATTTATCAAAGTAAATAATCTCGTTGACCGTGAGATGATAAAATATATCCGCCGTGCAGCTGAATCCGGTGTGAAGGTTCGTCTTTTAGTGCGCGGCATGTTTTCTCTCGTGCTCGACAGTTCTACTGCAAATATTGAGGCAAGAGGTCTTATCGACCGTTATCTTGAACATTCACGTGTCTACTTTTTCGCAAATGGCGGAAATGAACTTTGTTATATCTCTTCAGCTGATTTAATGAGCAGAAATCTTGATAACAGAATCGAGGTGAGTGTTCCTGTTTATGATAATGCTATAAGAAATGAACTTCGCGATATTCTTGAGATCTCATGGAAGGATAATGTTAAGTCGAGAATTCTTGATGAATCGCTATCGAACAAGTATTATCGCGGCGGAGAGGTTAAAACGCGTTCTCAGGATGAAATTTACGGATATCTCAAGGAAAAGCACGGAAGCTGATCATTCTCCCATAAAACCTTCAAGGTTGCGGCGGATAGGGGATGCATTAAGTTTTCTTAGAGCCTTCTTTTCGATCTGGCGTATGCGTTCCTTTGAGAGACCGTATTTGTCTCCTATCTGCTGAAGCGACATCGGTTTATGCTCATCAAGACCGAAACGCATTTTGATTATTTCTCTTTCTGATTTGGTAAGCGTTTCGAGAATATTTTTTATTTCATTTGATAATGTCTGATTTAAAACTTCTTTATCCGGCGAATCTCCTCTGTCATCTTCAATCATGTTGACGATCGGTGTATCATCAGAATCGCTCATAGCCGCATCAAGAGAAACGAATTCCTGGGGAATATTTTTCAGGTAGCTGAGCTGGTCATTGTTCATGTCGAGGCCTTCGGATATTTCCTCGGCAGTAGGTTCCCTGTGAAGCTTGGATTCGAGCGATTTATGAACTTTTTCGACTTTTTGAAGGTCGGCGCTTCTGTTGAGCGGAATTCTGATCAGTGATGTTTTTTGTGAAATAGCAAGCATTATTGCCTGTCTAATCCACCACACAGCATAAGATATAAAATGAAATCCTTTATCCGGATCGAATTTCTCGGCGGCCTTGATAAGACCCATGTTTCCTTCGTTGATGAGGTCGAGCAGAGAGATTCCGTTAGTCTGATATTTTTTTGCTACGGATACCACAAACCTGAGATTTGATTTTACCAGCACGTTTTTTGCTTCCGGATCGCCGTTTTTCGCTAAACGGGCATAGAGATCCTCTTCCTCTCTCGTGAGCATCGGAATCTTGTTTATTCTGTCAAGATACCATGTTAGAGACGAATCCGTTGTATCACGGCTTTTTTGAAGACTGCTGTTCTTCATAATGTCAATCATCTCCTGAGATACCTCATTTTTCAATTAAAAATATTATATAAGCGTCAGTTTCCTGAAAAACTGTGTTTTACGATATACAATGACAGTATTTATAGGATAAACCCTTAAAAAACCCGGATTGTTCTAAAAAATGATAAAAAAGTCTAAAAACAAAACAAAAAAATACCAACCGGACGGATTTTAATTGACAGTTTTATTATGTAGCTTATTATGTCCTTATTGATAGCCGATGGTTCCGGTGCGTTATAATCCCCTTTCTAATAGCGCCGGGACATCGGATCGGCTGTTACATCTTCACCCTTCTTAATATTTTGTTGGCGGGCTTCGGCTCGCTTTTTTTATCTGTGGTGTATATTTATTAATGATTTGACTAATAAAAAAATATGGGTTTAAATAGCATTATGAAAGAGATCAGCGATTTTAACGAACTTGTTCCCTTCGAATACAGACGCAAACTCAACGAACAGAAAAATCGCGTCATAGTTGAAGCATCCTACGATAAAAACGGCAGAATCATCGGCCCTTATATTTTCGTGGTGGGGCTCGGCGAAATTCATTATAAAGATTTTAAAGCGCGAATTGAAAAGATGATTCATTCTTTCGAATGGATGAAAAAACGTCATATAAAATTCATAATGAATGAACTAATAATAAATACCCAGTTTTCCATGCTTCGTCAGCTCGTTAAAAGAGTCGGTCAGGGTGAGAAGGCTGCCGGTTTTTTCCACGTGATTGTTTATCCTTGTGCAGATTTTTTCTCGGCATCGATTCAGGAATTCGGTGATTATTTCGATTATTACGGATACCTCGAATATATGGATTCTCAGAAATACGATTCTACCGACGAAAAGGTTTATGACAATATCTCTTCGGTAACAGATGATAAAGTGAAGCTCATTCTCACGGCTGATAACGACATTGAAATTGCGGATAATTCAAACAAGATAGCCTTAGATGTAATCGAAAAAGCTACAGAGCAGGATTTTTATGTTACATCGTTCTACAAGGAAGGCTCATACAAGTGGAAGCGCATCTATTTCCGTGTTGATAATCAGTAGCCTGCAGAAGGATTAATATTGACGTTCTCGGCATATTTTTTAGCTTTGAGCAATGAAAAAAGCAAAAGGCATTTTATTATATTCGGGCGGGCTCGATTCGCTTCTTGCCGCCAGGGTTCTTCTTGAACAAAACATTGAGTTAATCGGTATTCATTTCCTTCTTCCTTTTTTTCCGCCGCATGCCGACCCGGATCAAACCAAAGCTGCGCTTTATGCCGAAAGAATCGGTTTAAAGGTTGAGCATATCCGCACCGGATCTGAATATATGGAAATGCTGAAAAATCCTTCATACGGTTACGGAAAGAACATGAATCCGTGCGTTGACTGTAAAATATTTTTTCTCCGTTATGCTGCGGAATATATGAGAAAGCACGGTTATGATTTTGTCGCTACCGGTGAAGTTGTCGGTCAGAGACCGATGTCGCAGCAGCGCAATAAAATGAATCTTATAGAAAAAGAATCGTCATTAAAAGATTTTCTTCTTCGTCCTCTTTCGGCTAAACTATTGAACCCGATAAAAGTTGAAAGAGAAGGACTTGTAGACAGGGAAAGGCTTCTTGATTTCAGCGGTCGGGGAAGAGACAGGCAGTTCGCCTTAGCGCGTGAGTACGGCATTGAAGAGTATGCTTCACCTGCCGGCGGATGTCTGTTCACTGATGTAACTTATTCTGCAAGACTGAAGGATCTTTTTTCTGTACATCCGGATTACCATGATATAGATATTTATTTATTAAGTGTAGGACGTCATTACAGGCTCTCATCTTCCTGCAAGCTTATCGTATCACGCAATGCGGAAGAGACGGAAATTCTTGATAAATATTCGAATGAATCAGACATGTATCTGATTTCTAATTTTAAGGGCCCTGTTGGTTTTATCCGCGGCAAAGCCTCTGAAAAAGATCTTGAAACAGCTTATACTATTCTTTACCGTCACGGAAAACCTGATGCGGATAAAACAAATACCATTACCGTACGCGGAAATAATTCCGAATTTACTGTTACGGCTGATAAAGCAGCCGATGATATCTTTCTTGATTCAGTGAGGATCGCATGAAGAAAATTTCCTATCTTGTATCAGGCCGCGGATCAAACTTTAAGGCGATTGCCGAGAGTATCAAATCGGGTTTTATATCTGCTGAGAACGGTGTTGTTATTTCCAATGTTGACGGAGTAAAGGCTTTTGATACGGCGCGTTCCCTCGGAATTCCGTATTTTTTTGTAAATCCGAAAAGTTATTCTTCAAAAGAAGAATATGAAGCTGAGATTTGTTCGATATTACGTTCGCATTCCACGGATCTTATTTGTGCTGCGGGCTATATGAGAATCATTTCTACTTATCTGATAAATGAATTCAGAAACAGGATCATGAATATACATCCTGCATTATTGCCTTCTTTTCCGGGGCTTCACGCTCAAAAGCAGGCAATTGATTACGGTGTTAAAATAGCCGGATGCACCGTGCATTTCGTTGATGAAGGAACCGATACAGGGCCGGTAATTCTGCAAAGCGCAGTTGATGTAAGTGATGATGACACGGAAGAATCATTGAGTGCAAAGATTTTAAGAGAAGAACATAAAGTATATCCGCTTGCCGTAAAATATTTCTGCGAAGACAGGATCATCATTCATGACAGGAAAATATCAATAAGGCAGAATTGATTCAGAAATGAATGATGAAGTCAGAAATCTTCCCGTTTATCCGCGTCTGGATGAGATATGTTCGCGTCTGCTTGAAGAGTCCAATCTGATTCTTCAGGCATCTGCCGGAGCGGGGAAAACGAGCCTCGTTCCGCTTGCCATTTCTGAAAAGATTTCAGGTAAAATTATTGTAACCCAGCCAAGACGGCTTGCGGCGAGGAGCTGTGCCGAGAGAATAGCTTCATTGATCGGCGAGAAACCCGGCGGAAGAGTCGGGCTTATTACACGTTACGATAAAATTCGCGGAGAAAAAATAGAAGTTGTGACAGACGGGGTTTTTCTCCGTATGATTCAGTCTGATCCTTCTCTTAGCGGAATTGATGCTGTGATTCTTGATGAATTTCATGAGCGGAGTATAAGTTCTGACTTGTCGCTTGCATTTCTTATCGACGCGAAGTCTCTGATAAGAAATGATCTGAAAATTCTTATTATGTCGGCGACGCTTTCTGCGGATTCTTTTAACGGATATTTGTCAGATTGGCCTTCAGTAAATGTTGAAGGAAGAAGTTTTCCTGTTTCATTGAAGTATATGCCTCCTCAAAAGAATGAATATCTTGAAGACGGAATATGCAGGCTGATTTCTCTTGCTCTTCGTGATCTTGACGGGGAAGGTGATGTGCTTGTATTCCTTCCGGGATTGAAAGAAATGAAACGCACAGAAGAGAAACTCAGAAGCGGAAATTTTAAAGGAGAAATATTTCTCCTTCATGGAAGCATGTCTCCTTCGGAGCAGTCAGCGGTTGTGAGACGTACAATGAATGATAAACAGGCTGTTATTCTTTCAACGAATGTTGCTGAAACAAGCATAACAATAAATTCAGTGAGAGCTGTTGTTGATTCCGGGTTGGTACGCAAGCTTAGATACGATCCTCAAAGCGGAATGAATCACCGTATTACTATTGAAAGTTCAGCATCATCTTCGACGCAGAGATCAGGAAGAGCCGGTCGTGTTGCCCCGGGTATTGCCTACAGATACTGGGATGAAAAAGATTACAGGATGCCTCATGATGTTTCAGAGATATTATGTTCTGATCTTTCAGGTTTTGCTCTTGAAAATGCGCTATGGGGTTCACTTTCTGATATGAGTTTGAATTTTCCGGAAAATCCGCCCGTCTCAGCTCTTTCCGAGGCTGTAACTCTTCTTAGGGGACTTGGATTTATCACCGATGACGATACAATTACAGAAAGCGGGAAATTCGCTGTATCATTATCCGTTCATCCCCGTCTGGCTTCCATGATTGTAAACTCTGAAGAACGTGAGAAGCAGACTGCAGTACTCCTTGCGGTATTATTGAACGATGATCTGCGTTCTTTCGGAAATCTTTCATCTGATATTGATATTATAATTGAAGATATAATCAAAAATAAGAATAAATATTCAAGAATTGTTTCTGAATTTGAAAAGCTGTGTGAAAGAATCGGGATCAAAGGAGAATTGTCAAAAGTCGTTATTGCTTTTATTTCAAAACTATTGATTTCTGCATATCCGGACAGAATCGGTAGAAAAATCCGCTCCGATAAAAATACTCATTATATTCTTTCTCTCGGAAAACAGGCGGTTTTATATTCTTCCGGGCCGCAGTATATCGTTGCACCGCTTACGGAAACTTCCGGCGGAAACCGCATTTTACTTTTTTCTGAAATTAAAAAAGAGCTTATTGACGGGTTTCTGCGCGGCGCTCCTTTGATATATGAAATCAGATGGAGCGGATGGCAGTGTTCGGCATTTCGTAAAAAGATGATTGGCATGATGCCTGTTGAGGAATACCCTTGTGCCTTGAGCGATGTTGACTATTTAACTCTGAAGAAAGAGGCATACAGGAAACTGAAAAAAGAGGGGTTGAATTCATTACCTTTGGGGGATGACAGCAGACAGCTTATTGAAAGACTTGATTATGTATCAGGCAGAGTGGAAGAATTTTCTGATTTCAGTTCGGAAAAAATTAAAACTACTGTATGTGAATGGCTTGCTGATTATGCTGATTTCAAATCAAATTCAATTTTTCCGCAGGAGAATATTAATTCCGCTCTGTCAGCTCATGTCGGTTATGAACTTATGAAGCGGCTCGATAAATATGCTCCCGAATTTATATCGCTCAAAGAAGGTAAACGCAAGAGAATAGATTATTCATCCGCAAAGGCTTCGGTTTCTTTGAGAATCCAGGAACTGTTCGGTGTGAATGAAAATCCGCTTGTTTGCGGCGAACCGCTTGTGATGAATCTTTTGAGTCCTGCAGGAAGACCTGTTCAGGTTACAAGTGACATTAAGAATTTCTGGAAAAACAGCTATATCGAAGTCCGTAAAGAAATGAAAGGCCGTTATCCGAAACATAACTGGCCGGAAGATCCTTCTCTATAATTAGCTTGACCTTATTTCTTTTATTTTATTAAATACGCAAAAAGGGGTGTTATGAAAAAGCCAGTTAAACCAGTTAAAAAAAGTTCCAAAAAAAAAGTTATTCCCGCTAAAAAATCAAAAAGTTCATCTAAACTTTTAAAAGTTTTAGCGGTATTGTGCGGTTCTTTTGTTCTTTTGTTTGCCGGGATTCTGATCGCGGTTTATATTATCGTTGATAAAGATTTCATAGAATCACAGCTTGAAAATGTTCTTCACCGTCAGGTTCGTGTTGCTTCGTTTGACAGCAGTATTTTTTCTGCGGTAAGCGGCATTGAAGTCAAAGATGTTAAAGTATCAAACTTTAAGACAGAAGAACAGCTGAAATCATTAAAAGGGAAGCCTGTTGCTGAAAATGATGTTTTCGCGGCGCTTGGATCATTCAAGTTCAAGCTTTCTATTCCGCCGCTTCTTAAAAAGCAGTTTGTATTAAACGAGGTAATGCTTTATTCTGCAAAAATAAACATCGTCAGATACAAAAACGGAATGTTTAATTTTTCTGATCTTCTTGTTCCGGAAAAAAAAGATAAACCGAAAAAAGAAATATCACCTGCAGAAAAACCTAAGGACAGTGCTCCGGTGAAAGCGGATGATCTTCCGGTTGCAGTAAATATCGGTTCAGTCGGACTTCAGGATGCGCAGATAAACATTTACGATCAGACAACCGGTCAGAGTCTTGTACTTTATAAAGTTACAGCAAAAGTTCACGATATAGTTGTTGATCCTAAAGACCTGTCGAATAAAGACAATGCAATGTTTGTTATTTCGGGCGGAATAAAAACTGTGAGCAGACCTAAATCGGGAAGTGTTGAGTCATTTGATGTAGGTTTTGAAGTTACAGGCAATGCAGTTCCTTTTGATAAGTCGACTCGTATTTTGAATCCTGAAATCAATCTTCGTGCAGGATCGCCTTACGGAACGATTACAGGCCTTCAGATTTTTAATGAAATGATTAATGTTGAACAGCTTTCGAAATATTCAGGAAAATTTGATTTTCTCAAAAAAGAAATTAAATGGAAAAATGGATTTGTATCAGCTCATTACAAGAACAATGTCGTTTCTTTCAGAGACGGTAAGATTGCAAATGATGATTATACTCTTTTGTTTAATGGAAACATGAATATCGCAACTTCGGTTGTCGACATTGACGCCGATCTTTCTATAGCGAAAAAGCATGCTGAAACTGTTAAGAAACGCATTGAAGCACTCGCATCAAAAGCAATTAAGGGCAAGGCTGCTAAATTCGTCACACCTGTTAAGATTGCAGAAATCGCTCTGAAGCCTCTTTTGAACGATAAGGGTGAAATATTTTTGAAGGAAAAAATCAAAGGAAATATTTCCAAACCTAACGCCGATCTTGTTACTCCGAAGCTTTCTTCAATTGACGATGTTGTTAAAGAAGCTGTAAAAGAAGCGGGCGGAGAAGTAATCGATGCCGCCAAAGATAAGGCTAAGGACAAGGCAAAAAAGGAAGCTGCGAAACAGACTGACAAGGCAAAAAGTAAAGCAGGCAGCAAAGTGAAAGGCCTGATTAAATAGGTAAGTTTGTTTAGTGAATGAAGACTGCTTTTGCAGTCTGTCATTCACTAAGCGGATTGCCTTCAGAATCAGTTGTAATAGTGTTTCCGCAAAGTATAAGTATTCCTTCGATGAAGCCCCATAATCCGCCGACTCCGCAAGTGATAAACGTCACGACTATTTGTATTATTCATATGTTTATATAACCGAGATAGAATCTGTGAATTCCCCAGCTTCCTAAAAAGATACCAAGGAGACCCGCGGCAAGCTTTGATCTTGTTGCTTTGAGTAATTTTGTTCCGCATTTTCGACAGAATTCTGAACCGGGTTCCAGTTCAGAGGCGCATGCCGGGCAGAAGTTTGATCCGTTTCCGGCACTTACTCCGCAACCCGGGCAAATGGAAGCATTATTTGAAATTTGTTTTCCGCATTCTCTGCAAAACATGTTGACCCCGTTAAATATTAATTAGATTTTTATCAGCAAGAAATTTAATTCCCCTGAGTGTAAATAATCTGTCGGTCAGATACGAATCGATTGATCCGCTTATCAGTTCAGCGTCTTCGCCAGTTAGAACGACCTTATATGTTTTTCCGCTTTCACGGCTTATTTCGTCAAGAATGTATTTTATCGCACCGATTGTTCCGTAAAAAATTCCGGATGATATATTTTCGGAGCTGTTTTGTCCGATTACAGATGAAGGCCTGGAATATTTGAGTTTTTTCAGCATTGCAGTTTTTTCGATGAGAGCGGCAAATGCCGTGCATATACCCGGGAGTATCACACCGCCTTTGAAGACAGAGGATTCTATAACTTCAATGTTTATTGCGCTTCCTGCATCTACAATTATGACATTATCTTCCGGGAAAATTTCTGAAGCTGCTGCTGCGTTCGCAAGTCTGTCTGCTCCGGCTGTTGAATTGTACATGCTTGTAAATCCAAGATGAAGCATATCGCTTATTTTCAGCATGGTTATCTTATTATTCTCACAGAATGAAATTACACTTTCTTCAAATAAAGGATTAACACAGGAATAAGCCAGAAACTTTATTTTAGGGAGATTTTCAAGCATCTGGGCTAAATCGCTGTTTTTTGATGATAGGAAAAGACTTTCTTCGCCGTACTCTGTAAAAACAGCGCATTTAGTGTTGGTATTTCCAATATCAAGGCAAATTAATTCATTTTTTTTGTCCATAATTGAAATTATTTTCGTATAAGGTAGTAGATTTGTCAAAATAAAAAGGAGTTGGTATGGATCAATCAAATGTTCATTTGCCGATGCAGAAATGTTTTAACGGATGTGAAGTAAAAACCCTGTCTGATATTGAACTGATTGCGGTAATTTTAAATACAGGTACAAGCGGAAAAAATGTGATAAACCTTGCGGCTGATGTTTACAACAAGTGCAGGGGGCTTCATGGAATCCGGAAATCCGGTCTTCGTGAGCTAGCAATGCTTAAAGGTGTCGGTTTTGCAAAGGCAGTAAGAATTCAATGCGCTCTTGAAATGGGAAGACGAATAACAAACGGAAAAAATATCGGTGAAATTATAGATACACCGTACAAGGTTTGGAAATATCTGCTGCCGCATTCATCTTGTCTCCCTCAGGAAGAATTTATGGTAATAAATCTAAATAACAGAAATCAGGTCTTAAAATTTTCTTCCATCTCGCGTGGGACAGTTACACAGACGATAATTCATCCAAGAGAAATATTTAGAGAGGCGATTAAAGAATCGGCGAGTTCGATTATCGTCGCTCACAACCATCCGTCAGGTTCTTTGAAGCCGTCCGAAGAGGATCTCCGGGCGACAAAGCGTCTTATGAATGCCGGAGAAATTGTCGGAATACCTCTTCTCGACCATCTCATTGTCTGTGAAGATTCATTCTTAAGCATGAAAGAAGAGGGTTATCTTTGAAGCTGAACGGATTCTATTATGTTGCTGATTTGAGATCTGTTTTTGAAAAAATTTTCTTTCTGTATTATAAATGAAAGTTCCATTTTGAATTCCGGCGAGTATATTATGAATTTATACAAAATTATGCTCCGGATTTCGACAGCTACCTGAAGAATGTTGAAATCACCCGAAGAGGTGAAATCCCTGTGCACTTTTGATCCTGCAATATTATCTTTGTAATTTTGTATTATATCATTTGAAAGAGTAAAATCATCTTTATCAGAAAAATAAGAAGGAACGGATAAGACCATCAGGATATTTTCTTTTTTATCAATCCATACGTTTCTGATCTCAGATTGGAATTTTTCTGTTTCGTTTTTTTTGACAGCATTTTTCGCTTCAATGAGAAGTTTGCCTGTTACAGGTTCCATTCCTGAAGGTATGTTGAAGGATGCTTTATTATCAAAAACAAATGAGCTTTGGTTTTGCTTAACCGTAGCATTAAGTTTAATTATGGGATCGAACTCTGCGGGAGCAAATTTTTCTTCGGAGCATCCTGAAAATGACAGAAGAAAAAACAGAAATAATCCCGCAGAGCTTAATTGTTTACATGACTTCATTGGCTCTTTATAGTAATTTCGTCGGCGAAGTCAATTTTAATTTTATGTTCAGGCAGTATTTCGCCCGAAAGTATTTTTACAGAAAGTTTGTTTAATACTTCTTTCTGAATAAGACGCTTGAGAGGTCTCGCTCCGAAATTCGGATCATACCCGTTTTCAGACAGATATTTGAGAGCCTTGGATGTTATTTCCATTTCTATTCCATGGCTCTTCTTGATCCTGGAAGCGAATTCGGAAAGCTGAAGCTTGACTATATCTCCGATATTGTCTTTAGACAGAGGATTAAAAATAATAGTTTCATCTACCCTGTTCAGAAACTCCGGTTTGAATTTCATCTTGAGTTCCTGTTCGACTCCGGCATAGCGTTCTTCTTCTTTTATTGTTGTATCTGAAATATAAGACGTTCCGATATTGGAAGTCATGATGATCAATGTGTTTTTGAAATCAACATTTCTTCCCTTTGAATCAGTAAGATGACCTTCATCAAGAAGCTGAAGGAATATGTTGAAAATATCAGAATGAGCTTTCTCGATTTCATCAAAAAGCACAACCGCGTAAGGCCTTCTTCTGATTGCCTCAGTAAGCTGTCCGCCTTCATCGTAACCGACATATCCCGGAGGAGCACCGATGAGTCTTGCGACTGCATGCTTTTCCATGTATTCGCTCATGTCTATTCTGACAACTGCCTTCTCGTCATTAAATAGAAATTCCGCGATTGCCTTCGCAGTTTCAGTCTTACCAACGCCTGTAGGACCAAGGAATATGAACGAACCAATCGGTTTGCTCGGATCCTGAAGACCCGAACGGGATCTTCTAACTGCATCGGAGAGTGCGCTGATAGCCGCATGCTGGCCTACAACACGATGCTCGAGTATTTTTTCCATCCTGATAAGTTTCTCTTTTTCACCCTCAAGCATTTTATTTACCGGAATGCCTGTCCATCGTGAAACAATGGATGCAATTTCTTCTTCCGTTACTTCTTCTTTCAGTAGTTTTTGTTCTTTTTGAACATCGGCGAGTGCGTACTGCTGAAGGGTGAGAAACTTTTCGAGTTCAACGATTTTACCGTAACGTATTTCGGCTACTTTATTAAGATTGCCTTCGCGTTCAAGCTTCTGTTCTTCGAGTCTCAATGACTCGATATCGCTTTTTGCTCTTCTGATTGAAGAAATGATTTCCTTTTCTTTGCGCCAATGAGATGCTAGGATGTTTTTTTTCTCATTAAGATTTGCAAGTTCTTCATTGATTTTATCGAGATGAGTTTTACTTGCCTTGTCGGTTTCTTTTTTTACAGCTTCCTTTTCAATTGTAAGCTGACGGATTTTGCGTTCTATTTCATCAATTTCTAGAGGCATGGAATCAATTTCCATCTTTATTAATGATGCCGCTTCATCAATCAGGTCAACCGCCTTGTCGGGAAGGAATCTGTTTGTAATATATCTGTCTGATAAAATTGCGGCGGCAACTACTGCCGAATCCGCGATTCTAACTCCGTGATGAACTTCATATTTTTCCTTTAAACCTCTGAGAATTGCGATGGTGTCATCAACTGACGGTTCGGAAGCGTATACGGGTTGAAAGCGCCGCTCAAGAGCTTTATCTTTTTCAATATACTTCTGATATTCGTTTAATGTTGTCGCGCCGATACAGCGGAGCTCGCCTCTTGCGAGAGCAGGCTTCAGCATATTCGAAGCGTCAACTGAACCTTCTGCGGCACCGGCTCCAATAAGCGTATGCATTTCATCTATAAAAAGAATTACTGTATTTTCACTCTCTTCAACCTCATCAATAACAGCTTTAAGTCTTTCTTCAAATTCACCGCGGAATTTAGCGCCTGCTATCAGTGCCCCCATGTCAAGGGACATTAGGCGTTTGCCCTTGAGATTTTCAGGTACATCTCCCGCAACGATTCTTTGAGCAAGACCTTCAACGATGGCGGTTTTACCGACCCCGGGCTCGCCGATGAGTACGGGATTGTTCTTTGTCCGTCGTGTTAAAACCTGCATTACGCGTCTGATCTCTTCATCGCGGCCAATTACCGGATCAAGTTTGCCGGTTTGAACAAGCTTAGTTAAATCCTTTGCATATTTTTCAAGTGACTTGTAGCGGTCTTCGGCATTCTCGTCGGTTACGCGTTTTGAACCTCTGATTTCCGAAAGCGCGCGCAGAATATTATCTTTCGTGAATCCATGCGATGAAAGTATTGAATGCGCGGGTGTATCTTTAATTGCGGAAAGACCGATAATGATGTGTTCACTGCTCAGATATTCGTCTTTCAGTTTCTGCGCTTCATCCCATGCGCTGCTTAGAACTTCATTCATCTTCTGCGACATCTGTCCGCCGCCGGGACCGGCTCCGATTTGTTTCGGTAATTTTGAAATGTATTTATCAACTTCTTCAGATATTAACTGAGTTGAAGCTCCAATAATTTGAGATAATGACTGAAAGATACCGCCTTTCTGGTTCACTGCCGCAGATAGAAGGTGAATCGGCTGTATTTCGTGGTTATTGTTTTTTGTAGCAGTTTCCTGTGCATCTGCAATTATTTCCTGAGCTTTAATCGTAAGTTTATCCATTCTCATGAGGCATCCCCTTTATAAAAAGCTCCCCGAGAGGAGAGCTTTTTATATAATTATACAGACTGTTTTGAAAAACGTCAATTGCTTTGTCAGAATCTAAGTGCTGTGTAAAAAGAATAACTGTGAATATTCATGTCATCATCATGTTCAAGCTGATAATAAGAATAAGCCGCTATTACTCCGAATTCAACGTGTCCTACCGCTATTCCGGCAGAAAGTGAAAGCTCTCCGTAGAAGCCGTCGGTGCTGTCGCCTGCGTCTTTTGGTTTTACAAAAAGCGATTTTGTAAAACCGTCATCCGGAGACATGTATCCGTAAAACCATCCTGCACCAGCATGAGGTTTAAGTCTGACATATTCTCCGAATTTAAACTGATATGCGAGTCCGATTGACCCGCCGTAAAGATTGTATTTTATTCCAAGCGAGCTGTCGTCTGGTTTTGCAGCGATTGAATTAAAAGCTAGACGAAAAAAGGTATTATCTGTGAGACCTAAATCAAATTTAACTGAAAAAGTCCGGTTATCATTTCGGCTCAATTCCTTTGCCCAGTCACCTGTGAAAACAGGAATGCCGGCCGAGAAAATTATATGCAGTTTGGAATATTGATTCGTTAGAGAGTATTGTTCGCTGGCAACTGAAGAAGGGAACCATCCTTCGCGTACAGCAATGGCTTTTATAGTTGTTTTTTTATCAATTAGAATCGGCTCGGAATATTTCTTTGTAGTTTTGTTTTTTTCAGGGTCTGGTGTCGATTGATCGGTAGTGTAGTAAATTACTGAATCTTCTTTCTTTGCAGTAAGTTTTACAAAACCTTTTTTTTCAAATTTTCTGCTTTTAGGATCAAATTCAGGCTCTTCAGTCATTCTCGGAATGTATCTGTCAATGTAGTATGCTGTTTTTTCCGATATATCATTAACTATTTTTGAGATATAAGGACCGGTTTCCTGTTCTGATGAAAATTCAAAAATGCGTCCGGTTCTTCTGATATAAATATGCGATTTTGCTGTAAGGTTTTTTCCTGATACTGCAAATGAACCGGTAATAACATAATCAGCGTTTTTTTCTTCTGATATTTTTTTTAATTTTTCAGCATATTCCTCAGAAGTTGCGGAATCAGGATGAATTGAAGCACTTTCTCTTTCTGTTAAGTAGTTAAGCCGTGTAAGCTCTTTTGAGACACTCTGAGGAAGTATTTCCGAAAAGTATGAATATTTCTGCTGTTCTGTCTGATTTTGGAATGAATATACAATTGCCTTAACCGGTGTTTGCGGATAAAGAGAGGCATAAAGAAAGGTGATGAATAAACATAAAAAAAACTTTTTCATAATTTCTCCATAAGATTAACAGAAATCATTTTGTCTGTAAAGATATTTTTACCCGCCGCGCACATCATCGCCGGACTCAATGATGCGGACTTCTTCAACTTTAACTTCAACAAACCACAGAGAAGGATTCATGAAGCTTCCAGCCATATATTTTTTTGGGTTTTTAGCGATATCGGGAAGTGAAATTTTAACCGATTCCGGAATAAATTCTCCGCTGAAAACTGTTACATATTTATAGGGATTGAAAGTGAATCCGTAAGGTTCATCTTTTTTTTGCTGAATGATTACACCGAGAGGGAGTGAATATCCGAGATTTCTCTTTTTTGTGAAAAAATCAAGCGAATCATTGTCGTAAACATCTATCCATAAAGAAATGCCGCCCTGCGAAACGAGAACCCGCGCTAGTTTACTTTTAGTATGAGTCTCCACCGAAGTTTGTTTGAAACTGAGGATAGCTTTACGGATATTCGATTCGACATTTTTTGCGTTAATGAATCTTCGTTCACCATTTCTGCGGTAATATTCCGACATGTTATACGGATTGATGCTGCTGCCTTTTTTTACAAAAATCTCGTCGGCGAATCCCGGACCTTTTGCATAACCGAAACGTTTTTTCTGAGGATATTTGAAAAGACCGTTCTGCCAGTATTTTTCGTCTGAAGCACCTTCGAATAATCTTGCACGTTCGTAATATAGATAGAAATCTTTTCCTTTAATGTCATACAGCGTCTGACGGTAGGAAATATCCGCCGAGAATCCGCGAGACATGTCGGATAATCTTGAATAATTTATAGAATCATTTCCGGTTGTTTTTCCGAGTATCATGCAGTTGATTGCTATTTTTTTGTTAGCCGCTCTTCTTGCATATCTCGACGCGTTCAAAGAATCCTTGAAAGATGAGTTTGATATTATGAATATTGAATTATCAGAAGTCTTATTCCATCTCATGTTTTCAACGGCAAAATTCAGTGCGTTTGTAAATGAGGCATCATCGTTTCCGCCGTTAAGTTTGATTTTTGAAAGTAATGCTTCTATAGAAATCAGACTGCTAGCAGGAGACTCTATTGAACGAAGAGGAGTTTTATTATTATAGGGTAGCAGAAAAATTGTGCTTCCGGGATAGTCGGAAAAAATACTGAGAGCGAAATCCTTTATTGCTTCTTTTGTTTCCGGTAATTCCTCGTTCATATTGTATGAAGAATCAAGAAGAAGAGCAATTGTTTTAGTTTGCTTTTCTTTTACAGAGGGCTTGTTTTTGATGAATGAAAAAAGTTTTAATGCATCTTTTCCGGCGAGTTCATTGATTGTTGCGGCTGTTGAGCTCGATCTTGAAATAATGCTTTTGGTGTCTGCTGAATAGAGTATACTTTCCGATTTGAATCCCTTTGATACTTTATAAAGCTTTCCGCTTACAGCGTAGTTGATGTATCTGGTAGCGCATAGTGCTGAAAGATTTTCGAGAGTAAGATTTCTTTCCGGGTATATACCCATTCCTGCTATGTCCTTTTCGAGCTGAAAAGGGTTGTATATGTTCAAGCCTTTGGTTACATTAGCTGAAATTGCGATGAGCTTTGCATAATCCCTGCCTGTTTCTCTGGTAAAGGATGAATCGGGATTATCTATCTTGTATTCTATTGCCGCCAGATCTTTAGCTTCTGTATCAGCTGCAAAAGCGATAAATAGAAAAAGCGTTATAAGATATTTCATTTATCCGCCCCTATGAATAGATTTCGGGATAAGGTACAATTGAAAGTCCGTCTTCCAGCGTTTTTGTTTTTTCAAAAAAAGAAAAACCGGTCGCAGAAGCAATAAAGCATGCCGAACCGATGTTAGAATTTGTCGGAATTAGACAGTTCTTTCCGATTAAACTTATGCTTGAGAAGAGCGATTTCGGAAAATCGCTGTTTCTGAGTCCGTCAGCGTCAGATCCTATGCGCGCGTATTCGCCGATGTTGAATACGAAAGGCGAGTTCGCGTAATCGGTAAATTCATCGATTACGGCATTTTCAATTTTTGCATTTTTTGCTATGGTGACGTAAGGAAGAATTATTGAATCTTTCACTTCAGCTTTTTCAGTTATAATGACTCCCGGGAAAATAATAGAACCTGTAACTTTTCCGTCTATTATACAGCCTTCCGAAATAAAGGATGATGAAATATTTGCGTTAGGTCCTATTTTTGCCGGCTGATCGGTTTTGATTCCGCCGGTCAAAATCGGATCAGTATAAATCGTTTTGAATAAATCACCTGATAGGAGATTGTAATTGAGAGAATAGAAGTCAGGAATGTTTCTTACCGGCCAGATGTCGGCATGATGTGTTGATTTCTCGACACCTTTGTTTATGAGCATATTGTTGATCATTTCAAGCAGGTGAGGAGAATTCCTTTTTTGTTTAATCGCTTCAGTCAGAACGGAAATAAAATTTTTCTTTGTCGTCATGAGGGCTGTGTTTGCCATCGACGCTTTTTCGGAATTCTTCAGCTGGAATAGCACAGTCTTGTTTTTTTTCTTTTTGATATAGAAATCGTACATTGCGCCGAAATCAATAAGCGCCGGATTATCTCCGCAGTAAATAAGATAATGACTGGTTTCATGTTTTTTTACGGTTTTTGCGAGTTCCTTTACATCAAGAGAGTCGTCGACAATGGGAATAATTTTACATTTTGTTTTCTGGTTTATCGGATGAGTTTCAAGATAAGGATGCAGATCGTCAAAAACGTCACTATACATTACGATCTGGTACGGATCCGCTGTAAGGGCGTTTCTCAGAGCAAAATCCGCAATACGGAATTTTCCGCCTACCGGCATCATAAATTTTGAACGGAAATCCGTTAGAGATAGAAGTGAGTTGTCTCTTGCAGAAGGGTAGATAAATACTGTTAAGCTGTTCATTCCTTCTTTCTCCTTATGGTATTTATCGGTCAAAAGCGTATTTTTTGTCAATCAAACTTGCATTATGATGAAATGCAAAAAATTCTCGCTTTTTTGGCCCGATCTGACCTAATCGGTACATGCGGAAGTTCAAAGTCACCATTAGTCCCGGAAATTCAAATGCCGAATTTGAGGAAGGAAAGCTTCTTACAGAGGCATTGTCAGTTTTTTCAATATTTCCTGATACTCCCTGCGGCGGAAAGGGCATCTGCGGCAAGTGTTTAGTTGAAATAGAAGATATTATTGGAAGAAGGCAGGTAAAATCCTGCAATTATGTAATTTCCTGCGATTTGACAGTATTTATTGCCGATTCACCGGTTTTTCAAAAATCCTCAAAAGTGAAATCAGAAATTTTTGCAGTGGATATAGGAACAACCGTTGTTAAAATTTCAGCCCTCATAGACGGAAAATTTACTGAAGCAGCGTCTTTTTTAAACCCCCAGAGAATTTTCGGTCACGATGTTGTTTCGCGTATTGCCTCACGTGAATATGATAAAATGACCTCATATATCCGCAACGCTCTTGCGGAAAATATCAAAAAGCTGTGTTCTTCAGATGATGCAGTCCGGGACATTTCAGACATTGCTATATCGGGTAATACCGTGATGCTTGCACTTTTTTGCGGAATTAATCCCGGGAAAATGGGAACTTTTCCGTATGAAGCACCTATCGAAGAACTGGATAACTATCGCGGAAAATTTAACGAACTTAATGATAACTGCCGTGTGAAAATACTGCCGTGTTTTACATCGTTTCTCGGTGCGGATTTTCTGGGTTGCGCTTATTATGCCTTCAGGAATTATCACGGAAAAACATTCATCTGCGACATGGGAACAAATGCTGAAATGGCTTTTATCTCGGAAAATACAGTTTATGCATCAAGTGTTCCTCTTGGTCCGGCAGTGGAAGGAATGAATCTTTCGTGCGGAATGACTGCCGGAGATGGGGCTATTATTTCTGCTTCAGGAATTTATCCCCGTATTGAATATAAGCTTTATTCCGGCGGTAGGGCTCTTGGAATTGCGGCAAGCGGTCTTGCAGATATTTTCAGTATTCTGATAAAAACCGGCCAGATAGATAAAAGCGGAAAGATCATAAATGGCGATTCTGCCGCGGACGGAGAAAAGCGTATTTATCTGAAAGATGAGGTTTATCTCAGTCAGAAGGATGTGCGTGCCGTTCAGCTGGTGAAATCTGCATGCAGAAGCGGTGCTGAAATACTTTCGGAAAAATCAGGATTTGTTTTTGATGAATCTGACAACATAATTCTTGCCGGAAGTTTTGCCTCATCGGTGAATTCATCTCATGTGTTTTCTCTCGGTTTTTTCCCTTATGCAGAAAAAACAAAAGTAACTATTGCTGGGAATCTGTCATTGAAATCTGCGGAGTACGCTCTGCAAAATTCCGGATACATTGATGAACTTAAAGAATTCAGAAAAAAAATTCAATTTATAAGTCTAACTGATGATTCGTCTTTTGAAAAAAAATTCTACGAAAATTTAAATTTTTAAAACATCCGGCTACTAGTAATTTTTCTTAAGAAAATAATGGACGGATTTTTGCATCAGCTGATAATGAATTAAATGGAGATAATATGAAAAAACTTGTTTTTGGACTCTTAATCCCGTTTTTTGCCTTTGCTTATGAGCTGAAAGATCTTGCCGGCGGAATTAATCCATCATCGGATTCATCCTTCATTAATCTGAAAAAAACATTTATCCGGACTGATTCTAAAACTCATTATCTGCGGAAAGAAGCAGCTTACGCTCTCGAGAAGATGTCCGCAGCTTTTGATTCATATGTTAAAGAATTAAATTCAGAACGTGCAAAAAATAATCAGAAGGAAGTGTCCATTAAAATTACCGTGATAAGTTCTACCAGAACATTCGACGATCAGGCACGCATCTGGAATTCCAAGTGGAACGGGGCATATTCTAAAGAAAAAAATTTATATAAGCGCGGCATAAACATTCTGGATTTTTCATCGATGCCGGGAACCAGCCGTCATCACTGGGGAACTGACTTTGACATCAATTCGCTGAATAATTCATTTTTCGAAAGCGGTGACGGTCAGATTTTATATATGTGGCTTGTTGTAAATGCCGCCAGATTCGGTTTTGCACAGCCCTATACTTCCGGCAGAACCGGAGGTTATCAGGAAGAAAAGTGGCATTGGTCTTATCTTCCTTTATCGAAGAAATTTATTAAAGAATGGAATGATAGATATTCTTCAAAGAAGGATTTTTATATTTTAAAAAAGTTTTCCGGTTCTGAGCTTTTCATCGATAAAGCCGAAGAATATGTAAATACAATAAGTCCGGTATGTCTGTAATGATTGAAATAGAAGCAACCGCCGAAATAATTTCGGCTGAAATTAAAGTTAAATCCGTTTATATTATAAATACCGTTAATCTCTTGAAAGACGGGTGTACCGTTCCGTTTATTTCACGTTATAGAAAAGAAATGACCGGTAACATGGACGAAAAGCAGGTTCTTCATATTTCAAGAAGATATAAAGAAATTGAATCACTCGAAGAACGCAAAGATTATATCATCGGAGTAATAGAATCTCTGGGTAAAATGACCGATGAATTAAAAAAGTCAATCATCGACTGCAGTGACTCTGATATGCTGGAAGATATTTATCTTCCGTATAAACCCAAAAAAAAGACACGCGCGTCGATTGCACGTGAGAAAGGACTAGCGGAACTTGCAGAAATCATTCTGTATTCTGCCGGGAAAGAAGATAAATCCGAAATATTGAAAAGTTTTATCAATCCTGAAAAACAGGTTAATTCAGCCGATGAAGCTTTAAGCGGAGCGCTTGATATCATTGCGGAAATTATATCGGAAAACAGCGGTATTAGAAAAACCGTACGTGAAGAAATAACCTCAAAAGGAATCATTTCAGCAAAGGTTAAAAAGGACTATAAGGATAAGCGCACGAAATACGAGCAATACTATTCATTTTCATCTGCGATATCAAAAGAACCTCCGCACAGAATTCTTGCTCTGCGGCGCGGGGAAAATGAAGGTGTACTTTCGATTAGTGTCGATGCTGAGAATGAAGAAATATTTCTCGGCAAAATAAAAAATGAATATACTAAGAAACAGAATATTTTTGCGGATGAAATCGGAAAAGCCGCGCTTGATTCTCTCAAGCGGCTCATTCTTCCCTCGGTTTCAAACGAAGTTCTCCGGAAGTATATCGAAAAAAGTGAAAAATTTTCAATATCGATTTTTGCTGAAAACCTGGAGAATCTTCTTCTGTCGCCGTATGCCGGAGGAAAAACTATTCTTGGAATCGATCCTGGTTTCAGAAGCGGATGCAAACTTGCCGTAATAAGTAAAACTAATGAATTTCTCGGATATGATGTTATTTATCCTCATGAACCTCAAAAGAAGGAGGCAGAGGCAAAAGCTGCAGTAAAGAAGATAATTGATAAATATTCAGTTGAGTTTATCTCGATTGGAAACGGAACTGCCGGAAGGGAGACAGAGGATTTCATTAAAGACTTTGTTTCCAAAGAAATTCCTGTCGTCATGGTGAGCGAGTCGGGAGCTTCTGTATATTCTGCATCCGAAACCGCACGCCGGGAGTTTCCGGATCTTGATCTTACAGTAAGAAGCGCTGTAAATATCGCGCGGCGTTTTCAGGATCCTTTGTCTGAGCTTGTAAAAATAGATCCCTGTGCTATAGGTGTTGGTCAATACCAGCATGATGTTGACCAGAAGGAGCTTAAAGAGGCTCTGAAAGATTCAGTTGAATTATGCGTTAATAAAGTCGGAGTGGACGTCAATACGGCATCAGTTGAAATTCTTTCTTATGTGTCCGGTGTCGGAAGTTCTCTTGCCGCCAAAATTGTAAAAAAAAGAAATGAGCTTAAGGGTTTTAAATCCAGGATGGATATTAAAAAAGTAAGCGGTCTCGGAGAAAAGGCTTTCGAGCAGTGTGCGGCATTTCTTCGCATTAAGGACGCGCCGAATCCGCTTGATTCATCAGCTATTCATCCGGAAAGTTATTCTATTGTAATGAAGATGGCTGAAGACGCGGGTGTTAATTTGAATGATCTTATTGCAAGCCCCGATTTGATTTCACGTATTGATAAAAAGAAATATTCATCGGCCGGTGCATATACTCTTGATGATATATTAAAAGAGCTTTCAAAGCCTGGACGCGATCCGAGAAAGCAGTATTCATATGCTGATTTTAACAGTTCCGTACGCACGCTGGATGATTTGAGTGAAGGAATGATTCTCTCGGGAGTTGTAACAAATGTTACTGCATTCGGAGCTTTTGTCGATATAGGCGTGCATCAGGACGGACTGATTCATATTTCCAATCTTTCCGATAAGTTTATTTCAAACATATCAGAGGCTGTTAAAGTCGGTGAAACCCTAATGACGGAAGTTATTTCTGTCGATAAAGAGCTGAAGAGAATATCTCTTAGAAGGAAAACCGATGGATAGTTCCGAACGCGCGGCATTGATAAGAAAAGGCAATGAACTTTTTAATCAGGGGAAGCTCACCGAGGCTGAAAAAATATTCGTCAGCACAATGTACAAAGACGGATTAACAAGAATTGCCGATTATTTTTACTTTGATAAAAAAATGCCGCTTTTTGCTTATAAGTACTATAAAATGGCCGGCAGGGAAGACCGTGTAAGTGAAATTTTTGACCGTATGATTTTTGCGTTTACCAAACTGATACGCGAAGATGAAAATGTTGAAACAGAAGAAAATAAAATCAGTCTGCCCCAGCCCAAGGTTCATCCGAAGCTTAAAATATTTGCAGAAGAAATTCTGAGAAATTCAGAAAATAATTAACAGACATTGTCCGAATTGTAAATGAACAGTTCGAAATCGTTAAGTTTTCTCGACATTTCCTCAATATCGGATTTTGTATTTGATATAGTAGTTCGTGCGTCATTGTATGACTGGCGTTCAAGAGCTCCTATTTTCGACAGGCGTTCTTCTGCTGTTTTTTCAAGATTTCTTTCAAGCGATATCAGCATTTTTCCGACCGACTGATAAAATTCTTTAAGTGAGTGAAGCATTTCCATCCAAAGTATGAATTTAATTTTCTTTGAATCAGCGTGAATATTGTTAAGTATTTCCCTTGCCCGGTTGTCCAGACGTCCGATGTAATAATTGATTGATCTCGGATATTCCGTTAGTTCTCTGTACGAGGAAGTTATTTTTTCAATTTTCCCCAATCCGTCAATTTCAATATTTCTTATAACCTCATCAAGCGGGGTTGAAATCTCGCGGTGCTCACGTGAATTGATGTTCGAATTGGCGATATTTCTCAAAAGACCTTTCAGTCTTTCTTTGAAAATCGGGAGATCGTTGAATCTGTCGGCAACAAACATGTCAGGTACTATTTTAGTGTCGCTTGAATAAGCTTCTTCTGTTTCTTCAAATATTTCTGCTGTGTCGTGATTGACGCTGTTGGAAATTATTTCCTCGTCAGAAGAAAGTTTCGGCAGATCCGATTTCATTTTCTCCTTCATTCTTTTAGCGACCATCTGAGCATGCTGCATCGATGTTCTAAGAAGTCTTATAACTTCAATTTTTTTTGATTCGCGGTTGTATTTGAGACCGTACATGTTGCCTTCAGAGTCGATATATCTCTTGTTCAGGTCGTAGACGGTTGCCTTGGATGAGTCAATCTTGGTAATATCATCTATATAAACGAATTGAGTCTGCATGTCAGCCGTGAAATTCCATCTGATTGATATTATCTATCGGGTTTTCAAACTGAATAGCGATGTAAGATTTTTCCTTGATATCGTAATTTTCAAATTTCTTAACAACTTCTGCAGGATTATTCTTCAGAGTTCCGGTTCTGACAATGAATCCCTTTTCTTCAAAAATTCTTGATTCGGTTTTGAAAGAAACCATGATGTCGCAGCTTACCGGTACATTTGAATCCGTTGCGATAAAAATTCCGCCCTGACTTATGTCGAGTATGTGTCCTTTCCCTTTAAAAGGCAGAATCTCTTCAGTAGAAGAGTTCATCTCTTCGCTGTGTTCGAAGCGGACTTTGATTTTGCATGCGTAGCGTTTAAATTTTCTTTTTTCGTTCATTTTTGCCGCCGGATCAACAAAATAATCTCTATCTGATTCTACATTTTCTGCTTCTCCGTGTCAAGAAGTTTGAAAAAACGTATTAAAAAGTTTTTTTCATCTCAATTTCCATGAAAATATCATTCATCAGAGAGCTGAAAGCGTTTTGTACTTCGATATAGTTGTTTGCTATCTCATCATCGAATACATTTTGGGCAAGACTGCGTACTTCATCCATTTCGCTTTGCGTAATTTCTTCGGCATATTGCTGTTTTTCTC
>JAKJGA010000322.1 GCA_022704645.1 Spirochaetota bacterium | reverse complement strand
AGCGGTATATTTTTGTTTTGAAGAGGCTTAATCGTTTTAGGATGGATGACGCTCGCACCGTAATAGGCAAGCTCTATTGCGTCGTAATATGTTAAAAGATCAATCTTGACTGTCTTTGCAAAATACTTAGGATCTGCGTTGAGTACTCCCGGTACATCTTTCCATATAGTGACCTCGTCAGCATCAAGACAGTATGCGATAATAGCTGCTGAATAATCAGATCCTTCTCTTCCGAGAGTTGTCGAAAGATTTTCAAGTGTCGAACCTATAAAGCCCTGAGTGAGATATACTTTGCATTTAGAAAAATCGATTTCGGAAGAACAGTTGAGTGTTGTCTGATTCCACAATATTTTAGCATCGCGGTATGTGTTGTCGGTTTTGATGAGATTTCTCGCATCGATCCACCGGTTTTCTACACCTGCCTGATTCATGTATTCGCTGACGATAATTGTTGAAATGACTTCTCCAAGGCAGACAATCTGGTCATATTCATAATCATAATTTTCTGAAGGCTTAACTGATAAAGATTCATTTAATTCATGAAAAACATGATCTACTTTTTTGTAAGCTTCATGGTCCCTGTTCGCGAAAAGTCCATCCATTATACCATAATGAAAGTTTTTCATTTCTTCTATTAGTGAACCTTTTTCTTTTTTAGAGTCCATATATGAATTAAGAAGTGCTTCGAGGGCATTTGTCGTTTTGCCCATTGCTGATACTACAATTGCGATATTGTCTTTCGGGAAAAGTTTCAATATTTGAACGACGTTTTTTACAGCTTCCGCGTCTTTTACTGAAGCACCGCCGAATTTGAAAATTCTTGTCATTTTTTATCCTCCGAAGTAAGTTTAATTTTGCCTTTTATATAAGTGATGAACTGATTTGCGCTTCTTCCGCTTCTGCCTTTCTGTTCAAGAGCCCATTGAACTGCAGCGCGTTTCATTTCATCATCGAAAGGAATTCCGTGTTTTGAAGCAATTCTTTCCGCAATCGCAAGAAATTCATTCTGATCCGGCGGAAGAAAAAGAAGAGTGATGCCGAATCGGTCGGATAAAGAAATTTTTTCATTATCCGTATCCTGATCGAAAATGTCGTATGTTCCTGTGAGGGCTTTTTCGCTGACCATGTGGCGTCTGTTTGAAGTTGCGTATATTGCCGTATTAACCGGTTTTTCTGACGCGCAACCTTCTAGAACCGATTTGAACTCTGTGAATGAATGTTCGTTTTCATCGAAAGAAATATCATCAATGAATAATATAAATTTAAGTCCGCGGTTCGCAAGTTTATTGAAAAGTTTTTCAATACCGAGAATGTTTTTTTTAGAAACTTCAATCAATTTTAATCCGTCTTTTGCAAAATGATTTGCAGCAGCTTTTATCATTGAAGA
>JAKJGA010000086.1 GCA_022704645.1 Spirochaetota bacterium | reverse complement strand
TCATTAAAACTATTTGATTTTTATCAGCTAAGGTATTATGATGACTTGTTTGAGAGGGATATTATGAAATACTTATTATTATCGGTAATTTTCGCCGTTACTGTTTTTTCTTCGTGCACAAAAAAAGAAGAAGACTTCGCGGTTGCAGTTTCGTTCGTAATCGGTGACGTATCCCGCAACGGGATTCAGCTTGCAATCGGAGAGGAAATACTTGAAGGAGATATCGTCACTACCGGAAGCTCCTCTTCCTGTGATGTCAGATGCGGGGGTTCCATTATCAGAATTAAAGAAAAATCCGTAATGAAATTCAGCAAAATGAATTTCACAGACGGAAACGAGAACACTGTTTTCGGACTCGATCAGGGTAAACTTTTGTGCAAACCCAAAAAGCTTCTTAAAGATGAATCATTTATTGTTAAAACTCCGACTGCCGTTGCCGCTGTACGCGGAACCCAGTTTACTGTTGAAACCGACATAAAGAAGACAACCCGCATCAATGTTTATGACGGAAAGGTTAAAGTAGTGAGAAGAGCGCCTTCCCTAGATAATAAAATCGACGAAATCATGGAAAACATTACCCCTCTTGAAGAAAAAGAAAGCGCTGTTATTACGAAAGAAGAAGCCGATAAGGCGGAACAGGCTGTCTCTGACGGACTCAAATCTTCACCGGCAAAAGACGTTATATCCAAAAACATCTCGGCTCTTGCGATCGGAGCCAAAGATATTAAAAAATTCGCTGTTGCCGATTTTGCTTTTGATAAATCTGAGCTGATAAAAGTTGAAAATAAACCTGTTAAAGTTGTCGCGGCGATAAAAAAGGCAATTACACTCAGCAAACCCTCCGATGCTGCAGGAAGAGTATATCTGACAGACAAGGATATTTACATTATCAAAAAAGGCCGAGTTGAATGGGAAGGTGAATTGGCGGCACAGCCTGTAAAAAAATCAGGCAAGGTTTTTATCGCATCCAAAGAAAGAATAGTCGCAATGGACGACAACGGAGTCCTTCTTTGGGACAAAGCTGTTGAATCAGACGGCAATCTTACCGAAGAAGGCAACAGTCTGACTCTTACAATCAAAGGTAAAAAACGCGAGATCAATCCGGAAAACGGAAAACTGAAATAACATACCGGCAGTTTGCCCTATCCGCAAACTGCTAAAAAATCTTCCCTGGATTAAGAAGATTATACGGATCAAAAGCCGTTTTAATATTACGCATCAATTCCATTTCATCAGACGAATACATAAGTTTCATGTATTCCTTTCTTGTATAACCTACTCCGTGTTCACCGGTAATCACTCCGCCCATTTCTATCGCATAAGTATAAATCATCCGGCGGATTTCGGGCTTCATTTTATTCCATTCAATATCATCCATGCCGCCCTTTAGAATATTGATGTGAATATTTCCGTCACCGGCATGTCCGAAAAATACCGCCCCCACGTTCATTTCGCGCAGAGAAGAATTTACTTTTGCTATAAATTCTGCGATTACCGCGCGCGGCAGTGCGGGATCCTCTGCAAAAAATACCGGCGATTCTTTTTCAATAGATGTTCTGATTTTTCTGCGCGAATTCCATATCTTTTCCTTCGTAGCCTCATCATCCGCCCGGACAAAATCTTCTGCATTCATTTTCAGAATTTCAGAAAGAAGTCCGTACTGATACTCAAGATCGGAAGTATTCATTGAATCGAGTCTTATCAAAAGAAGCGCACCGGCGTTAGGGAAATATACATCATCCGGGAAATGCCTTGCGACAAATGACGCAGCGCTTTTATCAATAAATTCAAGTGCAGCCGGAGAAATTCTGCCGAGAAGAATTTTATTTACACACGATACCGCGGATTCAATCGAACTGAACGACACGAGAATATCACATGAGTACTGTGGCGCCGGAACAAGTTTCAAAATCAGTTTTGTAACAAATGCAAGAGTACCCTCACTGCCGACAATCAGCTGACCAAGAGAGAACCCTGCCGAGTTCTTAACTGTCTTAGCTCCCCAATGCATTTTTCTGCCGTCAACAGTTACGAATTCCATACCAAGAACATAATCTTTAGTTGTGCCGTATTTTACGGCATGCGGTCCGCCCGCACTTACTGAAACATTACCGCCGATTGTGCATTCATTAAGTGAAGCGGGATCCGGCGGATAAAACAGTTTTTTTTCTGAAGCGGCTTTATTTATATCTGCGGTGATGACTCCCGGCTCTACTGTAATTGTCATATTATTTACGTCGAGCTCAATTATACGGTTCATTTTTGCAAACGAAACAACGGCTCCGTCAAAAGGAACAGCACCTCCGGTAACTCCCGTTCCGCCGCCCCTCGCAAACAAAGGAATTTTTTGCGCAAATAAAATCTTTAATGCTTCTGAAAGTTCATCCGCATCACGAGGCACGATCGTAAAGAATGCTTTTCCGGTGAGCGAAGGAGTTTTGTCTTTTTCGTATTCAGAAACATCCGACAAAACTTCAACACCGAGTGATTGAATTTTCTTTATCAGTTCATTGATATTCTCAATATTCATAGATTAATGATTTCTCACAAATACTTTCTGTCAAATAAATAAATCAGATTTAATTAATTCACAAATACTTCTTGATTGACCTTGCAATATATATTAGACGGATTCATGCAGAAAAAACAATTTAAAATACACGAAGCAGCTGAGGCAGACTGCATCGAAATACTTGCTCTTCAAAAACTATGCTATCTTCAGGAAGCTGAAATTTATCATGATTTCTCCATTCAGCCTCTCACGCAGACATATCAGGAATTGAAAGACGAATTCATTAAATACATCTTTCTGAAATGCCTATTCAATCAAAAGATTATCGGATCAGTACGGGCGCTTGAAAACGCTAAAACATGCTTCATCGGTAAATTGATAGTTCATCCCGATTATCAAAATATCGGTATCGGAAGAGAGCTGATGAATCAAATCGAATATAAATTCTCAAACTCCGCAAGATTTGAACTTTTTACCGGTTCCGAAAGCGTCAAAAATATCAGCCTATACCAAAAACTCGGTTACAATATTTTTAAAAGAGAAAAAATCAAACCGTCATTAGAATTGGTTTTTCTTGAAAAAATCAATTCAAGATTATAATATTATTTTATTGACGCTTTAACCTTTTATTCTGATTACTTCCATAGCAATATTTAATTCAGAGGAAAACATGCAGAAATATATCGATAAAATAAACACGCTTATAGAATCTTTCCCGTATATTAAAGAATTTTACGGAAAGACTTTTGTCATCAAATACGGCGGCAACGCAATGATTGATGAAAACCTCAAAAAGCAATTCGCAAAAGACATGGTTCTTCTGAAATATGTCGGAATAAATCCCGTAATAGTTCACGGCGGCGGACCGCAGATAGATTCAATTCTAAAAAAAGTCGGCAAAGAATCACGTTTCGAAAAAGGACTCCGCGTAACAGATGAAGAAACGATGTATTATGTTGAAATGGTTCTCACAGGTCATGTTAACAAAGAAATAGTCAATAACATCAGTCTCGCCGGCGGAAAAGCAGTCGGACTCGCAGGCAAGGACGGCAATCTCATTCTTGCGGAAAAACTTTATCACGTAGAAAACGGCGAAAAAACCGACATCGGTCTTGTAGGCGATGTAAAAAAAATAAACACCGGAATAGTCTCTGCTCTTGAAAGCGAAAGATATATACCGGTAATCGCTCCTGTCGGGGTTGATGAAAATGGAAAAACCTATAACATAAATGCCGACACAGTCGCGGGCAAAGTCGCCGAAGCTTTGAAAGCCGAAAAACTTATTCTGCTGACCGACATCGAAGGCGTTAAATGCGAAGGGAAACTTCAGAGTTCACTTACTATAAGCGACGTAAAAAAATATATCTCTGAAGGCATCATATCAAAAGGAATGATACCGAAAACTGAGTGCTGCATCAGCGCTCTTAACGGCGGAACAGGTAAAACCCACATAATAGACGGCAGAGTAGAACATGCCGTTCTTCTTGAAATATTTACCGACGCCGGAATCGGAACCGAAATAATAAGATGACCGGATATTACAAATATTTCTGTTCGTCGGAAAAGGCTTTCTTTATCGAGCCTACAAGTTCAGAGGGATCGTAAGGTTTTATTATATAATCCGAAAAAAAAGTTTTCTGCGCACGCATTTTAACTTTCGGATTATTATAGCTCGTTATATAGATGACGCGCGGATGGGAATTGCCGTTCTTAATCCGTTCAACCGTTTCTATTCCGTCAATATCGCCGCCTAAATTAATATCCATCAGAAGAAGATCCGGCAGACTTTGCTCGCATTTCCGCAACGTTTCTCCGGGCGAAAAAGCCGTATCCACATTTGTGAAGCCGTTTAATGCAAGGTTTGTTTTTAAATCTAGGGCTATCAAAGCTTCATCTTCAACAATGAGAATTCTCCGTGAAGAACACATTGTAGCCTCCTATGCTTTAAGACATAATATCAGCAGGAGGATGTAAAGTCAACACCGCATTAGTTTTTTTTAAGTTCGTCTTTGTTGACTTCAATGAACGCAGTAATCTTTTCTATCTCTTTCTGGAAGGAAGCTTTCGTTATCTGAAGATTTACAGTGAGAGTTTCCATATAACCGACTTCATGACCGCAAAGTTCTCCGTCAAAAAGACACATAAAGAGTGCGGCATCCATCGCTATAATTGATTCATTATCATTTTTTTTCAGAAGCTGGCATGACTTTGCCACCTCTTCAACAATACGTCCCTGTGATGCAGCAGATTTAATTTCAGCAAGAGTCTCATCTGCAAGACGGCGGATCTTCTCAACAGTCATATCTCTGAATAAATCAAAATGGATCAACGCTTTAGAAAGAACAGATACATCTGTCTTTTCGAGAATAGCTCCGTCTGACGCAGTCGCCGCGATAGCAATTTTAATTACAGCTTTTTTGACTTTGCTTAATCTGAACATAAGGTCTCCGTTTTAACCAGAAGGTAAACCGTTCAGAAATTCACGCAAGAAAAAATCTTGAATACACTTATTTTTCGGAGGAGGTTTCTTTTGAAAAGAACACTATGCCGGCTCTGTCAATATGTTCTCTTAGGCTGTTGTTTTTAATATCATCATAGATGCGGATATCCGCAAGATAAGGGAAATCAGACTCATCGATTTCATCAATCATACGAGAAACAGTCGCATCATTGATTTCATTACAATCTCTAATAACTATATCAATATCGCTTCTATCTGTAAAATCGCCCTTCGCCCGCGAACCGTATACCACAGCCGAACCTGATTCAACATATTTACTAAGAATATCAAGCAGAATGCGATAGTTCTTATCACTCAATCCGAAATTCAAATTGAATTCCTTTCATCAAGAAAATATGCAAAGAGTTCATCGAGACAAGGATAATAAACATTTTTGAGTCTGATTAAAAGCGGATCCAGCTTCAAAAAGTCATAAGTATGACTCATAATATTTCTGTCATTAGTCATGTCGATCCAGTCTTCAATTCTATCGATATACTTACTCTGATATGCCGTTTTGAAAACATACTTCGGCGATACCTTATCGATATTCAATCCGTCATCAATCATCTTGTCCTTGAGGGTTTTCCACGCAAGTTCAAAAGTATACTCAAACCTCTGAATGATACCTTCTTTTACTATAGATTCAAGACTGCAAATATCATCCGTTGAATCAAGTATTTCTCTAAGCAAAACAAAAGCTTTGCTGAAATTATCAAAGCGCTGAATCCACCTTATATCTTCTTTCACTGCATCTCCCGCATTTATCCGATGAAGCTTAATATAAATATTCTTTTTGTCAACATGTAACTATGCTTTTAATTCTGATATTATCGCTTCATGAATAAGCTTGCTTAACTCAACAATACGGTAAGGCTTCTGAATAAATCCTATTGTGCCAATGCCTCGTATATCGCCTGCAACAGCCTCCGGGCTGAAACCGGATGAGAATATAACCTTAACCGATTTATCAATTTTCTTCAACCGTTCAAAAGTTTCCTTTCCGCTGATTTTAGGCATAACCATATCGAGAATAACTAAATCAATTTTTTCATTTTCCGACTTATAAATCTTCAGAGCTTCTTCCCCGTCCTGAGCCAGCAGAACTTCGTAACCCATTGAAGACAGCATTCCATATGCGGTATTTCTAATTACAGATTCATCATCCACAACCATTATACGCCCTTTACCTGGAATTATTATACTTTCATTTTTTTCCTTTTCATAATTTCTTTCAGAATCAAGAGGCAAATAAAGCCTGAATACCGTACCGACGTTTTCTTCGCTATAGACTCTTATAAATCCTCTGTGCTCTTTGACTGTTCCGTATACCGCTGCAAGTCCAAGCCCTGTCCCCTTGCCGACCGGTTTTGTAGTAAAAAACGGATCAAATATTTTCGGAAGATTCTCACGGCTGATGCCGGAACCTGTATCAGAAACATCAATTTCAAGATAAAGTCCCTTATCTGCATGCGGATATTTCTTCAAGAACTCATCATCAAGATATGCTTCTCTGGTAGCGATAGTAATCGAGCCGCCGTCCGGCATAGCATCTTTCGCATTAATCGCGAGATTCAAAAGAGCATTCTGAATAAGTGTGGGGACTCCGGTAATTTTAAATCTTTCTGCCAAAAGTGATTCTTTAATTATTATGCGTTTATCAATACTTCTTTTCAAAAGCATGATTACAGACGAAATACATTCATGAATATCTATGACACTTGAAATTATTTTTCCGCGGCGCGAAAAGGCAAGAAGCTTCGAAGTCAGTTCAGAAGCTCTTTCAGCGGCATTGATTATTATATTTATATATTCACGCACTTCGCTGTCAAGATTCTGATTCATGCCTATTACTTCAGCACTGCCGAGAATTCCTGAAAGCATATTGTTGAAGTCATGCGCAATTCCGCCTGCAAGCTGACCTACGGTATCCATTTTCTGTGATTGAGCCAACTGTTCCTGAAGAGCCTTCTCCTCCGTAATGTCAAAAATCATAGAGACAAAACATTTTTCACCGTCAAAAA
>JAKJGA010000085.1 GCA_022704645.1 Spirochaetota bacterium | reverse complement strand
TTGTACCGTTTATGATAAATTAAAAGTTAAAATCTATGTGTTCCGTTTGTATTAGTTCTCAGAATATTTTGCAAGCATTAACTAGTTTTTGTGATCATTTCTTCTTCCACTGACGTTTTTGATTGCGGATTGAACTTCTTGTACGGCAAGGTTAACATATTCTTCTTGATTAACCAGCGGGATAATGATGGGATTATACCATGAAAAAAATACGAATTATTTTATCTGTTTCGACAATATTTATTGCCGTAACGGCAGGTTATAGGGCGATGGGTGGAGCGCCGGCTGCGCAGAACATCATACATGTGACAAGTGTAAAAGAACTTTTCGAGAACATTGGATCGAATCGCACTATTGTTTGTGCGCCCGGCTTGTATGACGTGCGCAATGCCCAGGGTGTTGTAACTGAGTTTTTGTTTTTCAAATATAGTGAACCGCAGATACAGCACGTGAAGGGTCTGGTGATCCGCGGCGTAAAAGGCGTTGAAATTATAAACGGGCGCAACGACGGATTCGTGTTAATATTTAATGATTGCCGAGATGTCACTCTCGAAGGACTGACGCTTGGACATGAAAAGGATACCGAACATTGTCACGGCGGAGTTGTTTGGTTTGAGAACACAACCGGGATAAAAATAACCAAATGCGACATCTACGGATGCGGACTTACCGGCATCGAATTTGATAGGGTAAAAGGCGTGTCGGTGGCTGATTCAATCATTCGTGACTGTACTATATGCGCGCTGTCGCTGGAGGAGTGTATTGATGTGCGTTTTGATCGATGCACATTCAGCGGTACCGAGGGGCGCACCCTGTTTTACATCCGCAGAGTCCGGGATGTGGTGATTGCCGACAGTGCGGTGAAGAATAACCGTTCGACGCATCTGATATTCGGTGCAAATTTAATGACAGATAGAGTCAGTGTGATCCGGAGTCGTTTCGAGAACAATGCCGCATTACGGCTTTCCGACTCGAACTCGCGGATTCGGTTTACCGAATCGGTATTTACCGGAAACAGTTTCGATAAAAAATAAAAAAAAATCACAGACTCACGGAAGGATTTTTATGAAAAGGATGTTCGCAATTACTGTTATCATTTTGTTGCCTGTGTCATTTGCTTTCGGGGCGCAAAAACCGGTACTGACCGCGAGTAATAAACTTCTTGTCGAAATCATACGCAAAGCGAAAGAGGATGAAGTGTCAGCGAAGATTGATGAAGCGCTCATCCTCGGAGCCGATATTAACAGACGTGATGCGTTCGGAAATACTGTGCTCATGACAGTTCTGTATGACCGTTGGACGGAAAAGACGTCATGTTATCTCATTTCGAAGGGAGCTGATCTCTCTGTGGTCAATATGTCCGGAGAGACTGCGGCGCATATTGCGGCAAGAAAACAGCAATACCGAGCTCTTTATCTTATTGCGAAAAGAAAAGGACCACTCAATACGGCAAATATTTATGGAGAGAAGCCCGTTGACCGGTTTTTGAAAAATGGAGACGGCGCGACATTATATCACTGGAAAGCGGTAACGGGAAATGCCCGATCGTTCGGAAAGGATCGAAGATATGAATCGGCGCGCGATGAGCAGCAGAAAACACCGGCGGATTACGCGGCTATGGCCGGAAATTTCGAGACTTATTCTGTGTTAATGGGAAAAAGTTTTGATATGAAGCGCGATGTTGGCCGAATACGTTCGCATATCAGTGCATTCATAAAATTTAAGGATTTTCACGCGCTTTCATACATATTCCGTCAGTGCGGAAACGATTTTTGGTACGAGAAGGTTCGTCTGCTCGATGAAGCTGTAAGAAAAGATGATGTTGAGACGGCAGAATTTCTTTTTCGTGAAGGTACTCCTCTCAATACGCCGTATTCTGCGAATCGGCCGCTTATATATAACGCGCGCAGTATTGCGATGGCAAAACTGCTGTTGTCGCATGGTGCGGTTTTAAATACGGATAGTTCATCCCAATCATCTCTTACTTCTGCGATTGAAAAACAGAATATTTCTCTTTTGCAGTTCTATCTTGAAAATGGTGCGAGTCTTTTCACTGCAGGGAAGCCTTTTTTAATTACTGCGGCGGAACGCGGCAATGAAGCGATCCTCGCGTTACTTGCCGAGAAGGGCGCCCCCACGGGTAATTATCGTGAGTATACATGGTTTGGTAATTCCTGTATGCAGTCTCCGTTACGCGCTGCCGCGAAGAATATGAATCCTGAGATAATCAGATTTTTGTGGGACAGGGAAATTGATAGGGGTTCAGCCGGACCTGCATTGGCTGATGCTATCAAAGAGGGGAATGTCGATGCGTATAGATTTCTCAAAAGTAAAGGTTCAAAGTATAACGCGTCGGATGATCCCGAGGGAAATACTCTTCTTCATTACGCGGCGTCTTCAAATAATAAAGATTCTGAACAGATGATTCGTCTGCTCCTTTCGGATGGAGCAGTTGTGAACGCACGGAATTCCGCCGGACAGACACCGCTTCATTATGCTGCTCACTACGGACGAGCGGCGCATGTGGAGTTGCTGGTGAAAACCGGAGCGGATATAAATATTCAGGATTACCGGGGTGATACCCCGCTTCATGCAGCTGTTCGGGGAAGGAATAGTTGGTCAGGAGTTGCCGAAAAACTTATAATGCTCGGCGCGAAATGTGACATGATAAATCTCGACGGGATAATGCCGTATCACATTGCTCTTGATTCAGGGAATGTAAAGATAGTAGAGATGATCGCAAAATTCGGAAGCGGACAGTGGAATGATGCGGTTAAAAGCCATATGATGATAAAACAAATTGTTATTGAGGAGAATTATGATCAGATTGGGGAAGTCATAGATAAAATTGATGATTCTGATATGCGGAATATAAACGGTGATACACTGCTTTCTGTGAGCTGCAGTAGTGATTATGTCACAGTAGATATGGTGAGAAAACTTCATTCGAAAGGCAGCGATCTTCAATCGTCCAATCCATGGGGTTTTTCCGTACTACACAATGCTTTTTCCGGAGGAGATATCCGCAAGATAGCTTTTGTCGTGTCGCAGGTTTACGGTGTCGATATTACAGAAGGCCGTGAAGCCGAAACGATCGCCGGTCTCGTGAAAGTGGGAAAAGTCAAACTGAAAGATTTATGGCCGCAAAATATTGAGAGACGTTGGGACTTGCGTGAAGGATCGCTGTTTTCTGACGCGATGCTGTTCGGAAATACGGAATATGTGAGGCTTCTTCTCCTTCTCGGTGCGAATCCGAACCGGAAAGACAAGGATGGTGTCACGCCGTTTATGGCATCAATCCTTAACCGGTATGGCAAGGAAACCATTACTCAAAAGAAAATCAATTTGCTTTCGTGCGCTATCGACAACGGAGCTGACGTTAATTCGCGAAATAACGGCGGTGTAACTGCGCTGATGTATGCCTGTGTCGCGGGAAATCTCTCGGCTGTGCGCCTTCTTCTTGATCGGGGTGCGCGCGTCAATGATCGGGACAACGACGGATGGAGCGCGCTCATGCATGCATGTGAAAACGGCAAGGATGATATTATGCATGAACTTGTAAAGCACGGCGCGGATGTTTTGACGAGAGGCAATGACGGACTTAATGCGGTAACTTTATGCGCAATACGGGGAAACAGTCAAGGAATCTCTTTTCTCATATCACGCGGAGCAAAAAAACCTGATGCGGGAATGGTATCAAGGTATCGGTTTATCAGAATGATCAGGCTTCATGATGAAGACGGCGCGTTGAAAATCGCAGGAAAGATATCGCCGGTTGACTTTACTGATAAATACGGGATGACGCCGCTTATGTGGGCGATTATGGAACAGCAGTCAGAGGTGATTCGGCTTTTGCTGAAAAGAGGCGCTTCAGTGAACAAAAAATGTTCAATCGGTACCACACCGCTCATGTTTGCAGTCAGAAGGTGTAATGCCGCCCTCGTGAAGCAGCTGATAGAATTGGGTGCCGATGTCAACGCGTCAAGGGCAGACGGGGGAACGGCTCTTGGTGATGCTCTAAAGGTTTATGGCGGAGATGATATCATCGGTATACTTTGTGCCGCCGGATCTGATCGGAATGCGAGATATGCCGACGGTATGCCGATTTTTTTCAACTGCATGCGCGGAGACGGCAGTAACATTGCATCCATGAAGTCTCTTGGTTTTGATATCAATATTCGGGACAGTCAGGGCCGAACCTCTCTCATGCTTGCAACGTTCAGACAGAATGATGAGTTGGCGGGAAACCTGACAGTAGGCGGAGTTGACTTGAATCTTAAAGATTTTAAAGGGCGTACCGCTCTGGATTACGCGGCGGCCGGCGGTGAACCGAAATGTGTGAAGATACTGCATGAAGCTGGATGTACTCCGACGGCGAAGTCATGCGCGGCAATGGGTGATTATTATCGCAATGATCGTCTGTATGAAGTTTCAATAAAATGGTACAAGCAGGCATTGTCCCTTGAGCCGGATGTTAATGTGTATAACGGTTACGGTATCGCACTCATGCGAACGGGAAAACTTGATGATGCGGAGAAAGCATTTCTGAAAGCGGTTTCGATTAACCCGGATGATTCTATGCCGTATTACAATCTCTGTTGTCTTTTTGCGAAGAAAGGGAATCTTGATGCGGCGTTTCTTTGGCTTGACCGGGCTATTGATAAGGGAATGCGTGACCGAGCTTTCATGAAACAGGATTTCGATATGGTACCGCTTCGCGATGATTCCCGGTATAAAGCGATAATGTCGGCGAAAAGACTGCCTGCGCGAAAATAGATTTTAATGGTAATGTATCTGAATAATTTTTATCCATATTGTCGGTGAATGATCAGTCAGACAAAGTAATTGTTATAGCGAAGGAGTGTTTATGAAAAATGTTGTTTTACTGTTGTTGTTGATTGTTGTATGTTTTGCGGATAGATACAAAACCCGTAAAGAGAATGAGGCTATTATTTTGTCATCTCAGAAGTATATTACTTTGATAGACGATTACTATAAGAAAAATAATAAAATGCCTGTTGCAAACTTTGATATTGATCCAAATGTGCCTTTTTTGACGAATACGGATGAAAAAGTAAGTAAGTGTAAGTTTTATAGTGCAAAAAATTGTTATGCTCTAGTATTTCGAAAAAATATTCCTTTCTATGTGATAGATTACTCTCAATATTATGTATATTCAAGTATAACTAAAAAGTGGAAAATATTTGAAGAAATGGATATAGATGAATACTTTAGGTATAATGGATGTATATAAAGTGAAAAAAAATTTTATTTTAGTAATTTTCAATAGTGTCATATTTATTATTAATTTATTTTTGCCGATTTATCTTTTATTGAATTACATGGAAACAGATTCTAGGATTATTTTGTTTTTTAGCGGCATAGCATTGGGTTTCAGTATTGAATATGCCGGCAAAAGAATAAAACAATTTTATTACTTTTGGAAGTTGAAATGAGATTATAAGAATATAGATTGTTTAAATTGCGAAGTGGAGACTAAATGAATGAAAAAATATATGTATCTAGCATTGATGCAGATTATTATAATGCCGGTGATGTTTCCCCTTAATAGTGATGATTCATATTTTAATTATGCTGATTCTGTGTGGTCGAAAAATAATGATATAGTAAATGATGCTTTGAAAAAATCGATGCTATTCAAAATTAAAAAAGAAATAATCATCTATAATTATAATGATGTTAGTGATGATTGTTTAATGAAAGTTTCAAAAGTTGATAATTTAAAACATCTGACACCAGGTATTTATGTTATTAAAGATAAGGATATTGAAAATATATTTGAGATAATAAACGTTTCTGGAAAAATTCAAATTGGTGTATGGTTTAATAACAATGCTGATGAAACAACCGGATATTGTGTTTATTGGAATACTGGATTAAGTTATCCTTATGTGGGATGTAAAATTGTAAGAAGCAAAAATATCAGTATCATACAATATTATTCGACTGACAATGAAAACCTGATGGATAGATATGTAGTATGCGAAAAAAATAATGAAACTGATGATTATACTTTGTTTAAATTGAATGAAATAAACGGAAATTTTGAAAAGATCTTGGAAATATCTGTTTTTAGAAAAAGATTATATAAAAGCATTGTTTTTTATAAAAAATATTACGATTATTCAGAATGGCCTTATGAAAGGATGTGTATAAGTTTTGATGAGAATGTATCATTAAATGTCGATAAAATATTTAAAGAAAAGAAGCCTTTGAAGATCAAGCTGTTAGATATTAATAGAAATCATGATACAGGCAAGATAAATGCGGCAGGTTATGAAATTGATGGAAAGTGATAGTATTTACCTTCCACATCTCTTTTTCTATCCGCGAAGCGGAGATGTGATGAATGGCAGGATTGTCGACTGAAATCAAAAATTTCCATCGCGCGCAAGCGCGAGAAAATGATGAGTATAAAAATAAGAGCTGAGTTTATTGAAACTTGAAACTTGAGACTTGAAGAAGAAAGAATTGCGTGGCCTCTCCCAAAATGTATTTGGAAATTGACAAAGCCGATGGAAAATTAAAAACGGGAGATGGCTTTCTATCAATAAATATGTTGAACATTAGAAATATTTTAATGATAGATAAAAAATCTTAAGTGCGAAAGCACTTCGAATAAAGATGAATGAGAGAAAAATCATTTAAAAAGTCCGACGAAGTCGGACTCATCTCGGGCGACCGCAGCATCCGGCAAAGCCGGTGCGAGGAATTCGCCCGACAAGCACCGCGCAGCGGCGCCCTTTTCTTTCGTCCATTTCTTTTGGGCGACGCAAAAGAAATGGACAAACTGGATTTTAAAGGTGCGGAGCACCTTTTGTGTATTGCATGACACCATGCAGCTACCGGGTAAAGGGCGTGGAACGCCATTTTTAATTTTTCTCTTTGATAACATCAAAGAGAATCGCGGCAGCGTCTCCGACTACCTTTCTGCAAATTATCTGATGATGCTTTCTTTTTTCAACATCATCGGTGCTTTTGACGTATTTCTTAAGAATTTCCGCGCACTGGGTTGT
>JAKJGA010000321.1 GCA_022704645.1 Spirochaetota bacterium | reverse complement strand
CTCCGGTCGATGCTGTTATTGCAGAATTCGGACCCGTGACCGGAACAAGGGTTCTGCAGGCAAAAAACATTGACTACCTTCTGGCTGATATAATTCCGAATCACATGCATCATTTCTTTATAGACGGTTCATTTGTAACTCTCTATCTTTCGCCTTCCGATTATCACAGAATCCACTCCCCTGTTGACGGAGACGTAATGGGTTATCTCTATATCCCGGGCAAACTGTTTCCGGTAGCAGAATTTATGACTGAAGGCGTTAACCGGCTTTTCTGCAAAAATGAAAGAATGATTACTTTTATACAAACGTCACACGGCAAATGCGCCGTAATAAAAGTCGGAGCAATGAATGTAGGAAGAATTTCTCTTTCATACGACGATTTTGAAACAAACAAAACAGCATTCAGGAAAAAACACGAAAACTTTTACAACTCTGCATTTCAGCCGCAGCTTTCACGCGGAGATGAAATCGGAGCTTTCCATCTCGGTTCTACAGTTATAATGCTATTCGAAAAGGATATGATAAACTGGCATATTCTAAGACAGAATCAGCGTGTGCGGGTTGGACAAAAGCTCGGGGAATTTAAAAAGAAGGAGTTATAAAAGTTAAGGGAATTCTTAAATTATTCCGAAAATCTTAATGCGGGATTCTATAAAACCATAACACTTTTCTGGTTTTATAGATTTGCCCCATCAAGAGGTATTTCATGAGAACTTCAAATTCTGTACCGGCTGATGCCGTTTCGGTCTACAACAAAGCGCTTGAGCTGTCAAATAAGGGTGAGCTGAGAGCGGCTCTTGACTTCTATCTTCAGGCAATAAAAATTCATCCTAAATTTCTGGAAGCATTCAACAATCTGGGAGAAACATATTCGAAACTCGGAGAAAGAAACAAAGCAATAAAAACCTATCTCGAAGCACTGGCCATACAAAGGGATCACCGCGTTCTTCTAAATCTCGGAGTGGAATACTATAATTCAGCAAATTTTCAGCAAGCGCTTTCTCTTTTCACAGAATCCCTGAACATAAACCAGTCATTTACAGAAGGACATTTCTATACTGCGCTTGCTTATCACAGAACTAAAAATATTCCGTCGGCAGAACTGCATCTTAAAAAAGTTATTGAACTGGATTTCCGCCATCTGAAGGCTAATTATCTTCTATCATCGATATTATATGATAAAAAAGAATACAATAAGGTAATCGAGTGTCTCGACAAAATAAAGGATATTGCCGACGATAAGGCCTTTGTAAAAAAATATTATGGATTCTGCATGTATCATCTGGGAAATTACATGGAAGCAGCGGAACTTCTTTCAGAAGCAATGCACCTCTCTCCTGAATATTCAAAATTCAAGGATTACATCAAATCAATGACTTATGAAAATAAAAT
>JAKJGA010000084.1 GCA_022704645.1 Spirochaetota bacterium | reverse complement strand
TCCGCTGTAAAAATTTTACACACAGAAGGAACCATTTTTTTACCGAACATCATCCTGTACTTAACGGATGCCATCATCATATTCGCCATTTTATCACTTTCTGTATTTCCGCCTTCTTTTTCATTTTTAAAAATAAAAAGATACTGACCGGCTTTGTCCTTATAAGGAATAAGACCGAAAGGCATATCCTCTATACGCTTAGTGATTGCCGATTCAGGAGCCGATATATCAACAATCATATGCTGATCAAACTGTGAATTGACAGTTGATGTTTTAATTTTAAATCCAAGTTCTTTTAATTTGGGATTATTCTGAAATGAGTCTTTCTGAGGGAGAGAAGTCTCATTTTTCCCAAACTCTTTTGAAAAAGACACTCTCATTTTTGAATTAAAAACTCCTTTATCGACTTCAAAATACTGAATGATGTCAAAACATCCTGAACAAAAAAGCAAAACAAGAATAATCAAAGGCAAAGCTGTCTTTTTCATATAATCACCTCTTATTTTTTTTCAAAGCTTAAAGTAAATTCACCATTATTACCTGAAGCCGACTTATGATTTAATTCTATTATCAGAATCTTATCGCTTACCGAATCGAAATATATAAAATCAGGTTTAGGCTGATCAATATTATTAACTTTCTCGTAAGACCCTTTTTTCTCGTTAAGAACATATTTCTCAACCCTAATTAGATGTCTATTATCCTCGAGTTTGAATTCAATATGCTTTTCCTGTGATTCAAGACCTATTGTACTTCTTCCGGCTTCAACTTTATTTACAAATATCTTATAAAAACATCTCCTATCGTCATTTGGATTATTTACTGATGAATCTTTAATGATAAGCTTGACATTATAATTGTATGGAAGCTTATATTCTGAGCCTATAATTCCCGACGAGTTCGAATTTGATGCTGATCCGCTCAAAATAACCGGATCGTTTTTCATGACAGAACTTCCTCCCGAACATGCAGCTGCAGCCGCCAGAAACCAAATAAACACCATTTTCATACTTACCTCTGTTTTATCATATCAATACTATAATCTGAATCAGAAACATTTCCGGAAAATTCAACAATCAAATAAGCGGAAACATCTACAGTTTCTGAAAATTCTATTTCAGAAGCTCCATTTACAGATACGGTTTTTATCCTGTATCCAAGTGCATCAGTAACCGACACAGTCATGTCCGTATCATCTATACCTCTTACTTTGAACTTGATTTTTTCTCTCGATCCCGGATTAATTTTATAATAATCCTTATCTCCGCTGTAAGAATAATATCCTTTAACTGTTTCTTCAACGGCTTCTGCGGATTTGATGCTGTCATTAGGCTCCTTTTCAAATTCTTTTTCCGCTTCATATTCCGAAATGGAAATCGTATAATCCTGCGGCTCAGATGAATGTCTGGATGAAACCGATATATAATATCCGCCGTCACAAAATATATTCGGGAAAATAATAGAACCTGAAGCATTATCAGAAGAATATATTTTTCTGTACGATTTATCAAATATAGAAGCTTTCACAGCATTGCCGAGAACCGAAACAGAATAAAATCTTCCGGATTCACTTTGCCGGAAAAAATAATCAACATCTTTAGAATCAGACACCGTCCCTGATATTTTTTCCTGAAGCGGATTGGCTTTACCGAAATCATCATTGCTTTCAAGTTCTCTTTCCGGAGAAAAATCGCCCTTCTTCAGCGAAAAAAAATATTTATCTTCGAAATTTTCCGTCATAGATTTTGAATATACTCTGACGTAATAATTTCCGCTTTTCATGAGACCCAATCCGTTTACTGATTCCGGTTTGCCCTCACCTGCGAAATCTGCCGTAAAAACAGAATTCCCGTCAGCATCGCATACTTCTATTACTGAATTAATACCTTTTACACCGCTTAAAGAACAATCAATTACTGCAGGATTTTCTTCTGAAGCATCTACAGAAAAATAAAAAATATCCTCCTCTCTGTATCTGCTATTACTATTCTGATTAAGTTTATTAAAAGCAGGCGAGAAATATCCTGTAATTTCAGCTCCATATTCAATCTTCTGCGCTGAATCAAAAAAATCATTAGGTTCAATTTCACTGACAGAACTATCGGATGCATATACAGACAAAATATACTCTGCCGAATCATCCCCTTTTTTTTCATCACGCTCACCGTGACTGACAGCTATATAATATTTACCTTTTGAAAGAGTAAGATTTGCCAGCTTCTCGGGTGATGATTTTCTGGCATCATCGACATATTTAATTACTGCTCCTTCACCGCCCGATGCCGAAAAAACACCGAAAGCATGATTGATCCCCTTTAAAGCTGAAACTTCAATTTTAACATTAATTTCTGAATCAACAGAAAACGTAAAATAATCCTTATCCGAGGGAGAGGAAAGCTTTCCTTTTACTTCTGATTTAATATTTATCTCATTAGCTTCATTCAAATTGTTATTAGGTTCAATTTCGGACTGAATTTTACGGGAACAATCCGCCGAAAAAACAATTATCAGCAATAGCAATATATATTTCATCTTCAACTCCATGAATTTCAGATTAACGAATATACAGAAGAAGCGCAAGTATTTTTAATTTGTACGATTAGGTATAACAGAAAACACTATACTTAATTACAATTTATTTTATAAATAATAATCATCATTCCGAAAAAATAGTAATTAGTTATCAATAATATTTTTTAAAACTGAGGATTTACTTAATTATCAGGTTTTTCAAAAAATTGTTAGAAATATATTTGACAATAATCTCCATTTCTTTTTTATGGATATATAAGCAATTGCGGGTGTAGTTCAATGGTAGAACTTCAGCCTTCCAAGCTGATTGCGTGGGTTCGATTCCCACTACCCGCTCATGATACCCCGGTTTTGCCGGGGTTTTTTATTATTAATTTTCTAATTGAATTAAAAAACCGCTTTATATAGCGGCTTTTTAATTCAATTATATATAAAAATTCTTATACCATTCAACAAAACGCGAAAGACCTTCCTCTATTGATGTTTTCGGCTTCCATCCGGTTTTAGAGTTAAGCAGTGAAATATCTGCAAATGTTGCATATACGTCACCCGGCTGCATCGGCATATATTTCTTTAATGCCTTTGTTCCGAGATTTTTTTCAAGAACTTCAATGAAATACTCAAGCTGAACAGGGTTATTGTTTCCGATGTTATAAACTATATGCTTTGCACCGCTTTCGGCGGAATAACCCGGCTTAGGAATATGAGAAGCAACCGACATTATACCGGAAACAATATCATCCACAAAAGTAAAATCTCTCAGCATATCACCATTATTATAAACCTCAATTTCCTGCCCTTGGACAATTTTATCGGTAAATTTAAAATATGCCATATCAGGTCTTCCGTATTCGCCGTAAACCGTAAAAAACCTAAGCCCGCTTGCAGGAATATCGAAAAGATGCGAATAACAGTGAGCCATGAGTTCATTGCTTTTTTTAGTAGCTGCATATAACGATATGGGATTATCAACGTAATCGCTTTCTGAAAAGGGAGTTTTTTTGTTCGCTCCGTAAACCGATGAGCTGGAAGCATAAACCAAATGCTTAACAGGATTGTTTCTGCATCCTTCAAGTATTGACAAAAATCCGTCAATATTGCTTCCTATGTAAGCCGAAGGATTATCAAGCGAATAGCGAACCCCTGCCTGAGCAGCAAGATTTATTACAACATCAAACTTTTCTTTACTGAAAAGCTTTAGGATGAAATCCCGATCAGAAATATCTTTGTGATGAAAACTGTAGTTCTTATTCTTAAGAAGAATTTCATTCCTTGCGGATTTAAGACTCACAGGATAATAAGAATTAAGATTATCGACCCCGACTATCTCATGACCGTCTTTCAAAAGAAGTTTTGAAAGATGAAATCCGATGAATCCGGCAGAACCGGTTATTAAATATTTCATTATTTTGCCTCAAACGTAAAATAAGCGGCCTGAGCCGCTTATTTATTCGCCAAAATCAACATAAACTGTCAATGAGATATTGATTTAATAATTTGTCGAATTTTTAAGAATATTCTGCATTATCGCATCACTGTCTTTTATTCCTTTCTGGTATGTTTCGCCGATGCTCAATATAAGTGAATAGAAATACTCAAGATGCGGAATGTAAAAATCTCTTTTAATATTGTTTCTTATAGGAAATGCAGTTGTGTTTCGAATCTCGCCTAAAGGTTTACTTCCGGTACGTATTTTATCATTCACAGAATGATTAAAAGTCACATCATCGGTTCCTGCAGATAAAGGAGTCGGATCAACAATCGTTATAATGTTTGTTGTAAACTTATTGTTTTCCTTTTCGTATATTATTGATTCTATTTTAGATATACTGTCTCCGGAAAGATAAAGCTTCATTTTCTTTTCTCTGCTTCCATTCAGCTTACCTGTAACTTCATCCTTTAGAATAAAATAACGGGTAATAATAATATAACCGTCTTTTGCCTCATATGAAACCTGAAAAGGAAGAACCGGGATTTCTTTTGCAGATGCAAGATTATATTTTTTAACCGTATCTGCAATTTTTTTTGAAAGATCAAGTATTTGATTATCAAGATCCTTTGCTTCATTCAAAAGACTGTCAGATGTCAGAGATTTATCAGCACCTTCTGATTTCTTTTCCTGAGATTTCAGTGTAGAAAAAGAAAAAGCAACAACCGTAATCAATAAACAAAATAATAAACGCATTGAACTACCTCCGGTGACCTATCATAAACTTAAATCCATAAATATCAACTTCTTTCTATAACAATTAACTGAAAACTGCAAGTCTTTTTCAGCAAGGCTTCTCTGCTCCTCTTCTTAAAGCATCAAGCACGAACATGGCAGAACGTATTCTTACCATCTCTCGGTCTCCGCCGAAATGCATTTTATAGGTTTTAATATCTCCCTTATAATAAAATCCGAAACAAACAGTACCTACAGGTTTTTCAGCACTTCCTCCTCCGGGACCCGCAATTCCGGTAACCGCAAACGACGCATCAACCGAAAACAATTGAGCGCATCCGGCACACATTTCAGCAGCGCATTCTTCACTGACTGATCCGTATTTTTCAATAGTTGCAGGATTTACACTGAGAATTCCTGTTTTAACATCATTTGAATATGCTGTTATTCCGCCGGCAAAAACATCCGAAGAACCCGCTACAGATGTTATCATTGATGAAATCATTCCGCCCGTGCAGGATTCAGCTGATGCAAAAGTTATTTTTTTTTCTTTAAGCTTTTCAATAAGTACACTGGCAAGATTATCTGAATTTATTCCGTAAATATACTCTCCAAGACGATGACGGATTTCAGACTCCACCGGTTTAATCAGCTCTAGAGCTTCTTCTTCTGATGAGGCCTTAGCACTGATTCTAAGCTCGCACTCACCTGTTTTCGCATAAGGTGCAATAGTAGGATTGGAATAACCGGAAATAAGATCCTTTACAGAATCTTCCATTTTACTCTCGCCTATTCCGAACATTTTAAGTGTAAGTGATTTAATTACCGAATCGGTATATTTTGAAAGATAAGGCTCAATTTCATTTTCAAACACATAACTCATCTCCCTCGGAGGCCCGGGAAGAACAATTATCACCTTTCCGTCTTTTTCTACGATGCAGGCAGGAGCAGTTCCCCGGTCGTTTTTAACAATAATTGCCCCTTCAGGAAAATATGCCTGACGCATATTGTTCTCAGTCATTGGTCTGCCTAATTTCTCAAAAAATGATCTGAGAGCATCAGCTGACTTCTCATCAAGAATCATTTTAAGACCGAAATACTCTGCAACAGCTTCTTTTGTGAGATCATCTTCGGTCGGTCCCAAACCGCCGGTTGTAATTATCATATCCGCACGTGAAAAAGATTCTGAAATTGCAGCTGCAACTCGACCCAGATTATCTCCGACAACTGACTGGCGGTATAGATTCATACCCATCGCGGCAAGACGGCGGGAAAGAAATGCTGCATTAGTATTAACAATATCACCGAGAAGAATCTCAGTTCCGATAGAAAGAATTTCAACGTTCATATTTACCTCAAGCCAAATGACTGAAAATTGAATGATTTTTCAAACATTTTTTACTTCAGCATTTTATCAAATGATTCGATTATCTTGTAGGGAGACTATGATGATAAATTTCAGCGAGATTTTAAAAAACAGACGCTCCGATGAGCTTCCAGAACATAAAAATTCAGAAAAAGGCAATGACGCCTTTGCCTCACTTTTTGCCGAATCTGTAAAAAGCGCATCGGACAGTCTTAAAAACATTGCTGAATGGGCTCCGCAGGATAATTTAGACGAAAAAAACTTAATTGAAGCAAAAGATAATACATTTGAAAAAATTGAAAATGAAAAATCTGATATACCTGCTGAAAATGAGACTGCAAATAATAAATCCGAAGACATAAAAGCTTTACCGGTTCAAAAAGATAACAACGCGAATTCTCCGGAAACAGCTGATTTCAAAAAAACAAAAAACGAGAATAAAAAGGAAAATAAAACCGTTTCTAAAACAGAAAAGGAAAATGCACCTGCTGATCCTATCGCGGAGACACTAAAAACAGCTAATAATGTTTTTCTTTCTATATTAAACAAAAGCCAGTCACCGAAATCACAGGATGGAAATATTTCTCATTCCGAAAATATTAAAACCGGCGCAAGAGCGGCAAGTGCTTTTAACAAAAATATTCATAATCAGCAAAGCGGAATTATTTCCGGATTATCAGATAATAAAACAAATGATAAAAATGAAAAACTCTTATCAGATTTTTTGAAAAATAAAAAGTTCATATTTAAAGAAAAAGTCAAAGATTCGGAAAAAAAATCGTCTCAAACAAAAGATATTGTTAGTAATGAACTTGAAACAAAACATAAATCAAGAATTAACAATAAGTCCGACCATGTAAAGACAGCAAAAGCTGCAGAAAATTCAGCTGCAGTTGAAGCGTCAAAAAAGAATGATATCAATCTTAATGTAAAGATCAACGAGGAATTGAATACTGTAGCAAGTCTTTCATCTTCAAACAAAAAAGAAACAAGTGACGGAAACTTTTTTTCCTTCGACAAGAACAGTTCTAATATCAAAAACGACCGTGAATTTAAGGCTGAAATCAATACTGCTTC
>JAKJGA010000320.1 GCA_022704645.1 Spirochaetota bacterium | reverse complement strand
CGGATAGCCATAGAAGACGTATTGTTTCTGCAGTGTCTTTTTGTGAAAGATAAATGCTCCCTTTGTAATTTCCTATATCGCCTTCGAAATAGGAGTTGTCAGTTACATTTGTCAGAATAATTGCAGGCAGATCATATTCGAGAGCTTTTTGAATTATTTTTTCCCGTTTTCCGACAACAAGAAGCGGTTTATTTTTTAGAGTGAAAATTTTTGTAGAAAGATAATCAAGATCCATTGCGCCGATCATTATCGTAGCTGAAAATTCTTCCGGATTTCCTCTTTTAAGAAATTTTCCGGGGATTACTGCTTCAATATTATTAAGACTGAATGTATATCTCTGCTTTTCACTTTTGCCGGATGTCATCATATAATTTACAATTTCATGGATACCGACGATTCCGCTGAATTTCTCATCTTCTCCGAAAACGGGAATTACACTTAGCGTGTTTTCGTCGAGATCTTTGACTGCTTCAAAAACGGGTTCATTCATATAAAGACGCATTCCGTCTTTTCTTGCCACATCTATTACGCGGGGATAAACATCCTTAAGCAGAACCGGTATTTCGGCTTTTGCCTTTTCGAATATGAATTTAGTCTGTGCATTAACAGTTCCGCAGACAGCGGGAATATACTGAAAAGAAGGATCGGTTTTGCTCTTGAATTTTGCATAACAATAAGCCGCAACAGCGGAGTCAGTATCCGGATTTTTGTGTCCTGCTATGTAAATTTTCTTCATAATCCACCGGCATCAAGCTGAAGTTGATTAATAATAAGAGTTTTCTTCGGATTAAATCAAGTTTAAAATGATTGAAGGAGCTTAAAAAATTTTGTTATGCGGCAAGAAATGTTTGAAATATTGAAAGCAGTTTGTATCTTCTGTTTATGAAAAACATTTTATTGATTATTGCCGTTATTTCGGCTCCTCTTTCGGCTCAGAATATGCTTGAAGTTCTGGCGGACGGACCGCTTGAAAAGAAAACCGAAGCCATGCTTCACATGGGTTATGCCGGAAACAAATCAGGTTTCTGGTATTATGTTAAGTATCTCAACTATTCACAGAAAGAAAATGATTCGCATGATATTGTGATGGCGAGATGTGCTGCAGCTGAAGCTCTTGGAAGAATAAAGGATGATCGAGCAATCAAATATCTTACTGAACGTTTTGCTATTGAAAAAAGTGATACTGTTAAGGCGAAAATATTGTTTGCTTTGTCGTTCTATAAATCTCCGGATATCATTCCTGTTTTGTCTTCTGCCCTTGATTCCGAAAATGAGAATGTAAAGTTCCAGGCAATTCTGACAAGTTCCGTTTCCGGAGATACTTCACTTGCCGGAAAAATTGAAAATGTAAAAAATACTTCAAAAGATACCGCTTTTACTTCTGCGGCTGCTTTCTTTCTTGCAAATAATAATA
>JAKJGA010000083.1 GCA_022704645.1 Spirochaetota bacterium | reverse complement strand
GCGGAATCTGGCATGATAGCCTTGAGAATCTGAAAAGAAAATCCACAAATTCCTGAAGAAGAACTGAAGCCGTTGAATCTTTTCCGGATTGAAACTGAGAAGAAATTTCTTCAAGAGAATCAATTTTAGATTTTGCCTCTTTGCGGAGTTCAGTTAAAAATCCGATGATTGTTTCAGGCGAATCGATGCTCTTTATAATCACTTTGCGCATGTTGTCGCTTGACATCAGGTATCTCATTAGATTTTTAATTTCAGTAAAAACATTGATTTCCTGTTTAATAGTGTCGGATGCATTATTTTCTTTAAGTGAAAGAGAAAGAAATTTTAGTTTTTCGACATAATCCATTGCGGATTTAGAATTATAAATGACTGTTGCCGGATCCATTTCGAGCAGATTCAATATGCGGCTTAATACATCAGCAAGCCACGCTGAACCGTCTGCTATATTTGACATTTGTTCCGCAGAATATTTTACTTTTGAATTAAGTGATGACAATATTTTGTCGCAGTAAAAAGACGCTTCATTAAGAGTATCTACTATTAAATCAGATTTCGATTGAATAGTAAAATCAGCTTTTTTTACAGACTCAATATCTAAGTCGCAATCAGCGTCGTAAGGTTTTCCGTCTGCGGAAGCAGAACACATAATTAGACCTCTTGATGAAGCCCATTTCTCAATAGAATCACAGAGTTCTGAGAAATTCTTTTCATTATCCAGTTTAAAGTCGACACTGTTGCCATTAATTAAAATTTCCATAAACTCCAATCTTCAGGCATAAACCTGTTAGTAATTATTTATCCGAAGAGCCGGATTGCTGATTCATCCAGTCTCTCTGTGATTTGGCGCCTGAAACAGATTTTTCCATTGTTGCGAATTTCTTTCTTAGCTTTTCTTCATAAGCTTTAAGGTGCATTTGAAGTCTTTCTATTCTTTCGTCTGCGCCTTTGGCGGATTCTTTTTCGTATGCGATTTTTGTCTGAATGATGTTCTGTTTTTCAACTGGAGTAACATACGGATCAAGAACTCTTTCTATAGCGAAAGCAAGACCGCCGTCAGTTCTGTTATCGCCGTCGTTGTCTGTACCGAAGAAATTGCGAATACCTTCCGGGTTCGAAATTATCACTTCTCTGAGTTTCGGTTCATTAATCTGAAGTTTTCCCTGTTTTATGGATTCCCAGGATGATTTAATTTCTCCGGTGTGAACTCCTGTTTCGGGAAGAACACGTATAGGCTTTTCAACCTTAGAAAGATATGCATTGGAAAGGGCAGTCTTCATCTGATTCAAAAGCGAAACAAAAGTCATGTCAGAAGAGAAAATACCAGTTTCTCTTTTCATCTTGTCGTATTCGCCGGCTTTTGTAATTGTAGCCGTCTTAGTCAAAGCGCTGTTCATATCAACGTATCTGTTGTAATTATCAACAAACTTCTTTATCTTTTCGATGCTTTTGTCAATGTCATTATCTATATTTAAAATAACAGTTTCGTCAGGACGTGCTGATTTTAAATTCAGGGTGATGCCTTTTATCAAATCAACGATTCCTTCATTTCTGTCTCTTTCAACCGAGACTCCGTCAATTTTCATTTTTGAGTTTTCAGCTTTAGAAATTACATTCTTAGGCTCAAGTAGATCTTTTCCTTTCAAAGGCGTAACTATAACTGTGTTTGAAAAAATGCTGGATCCGTCATTACAATAAAAAATAATTTTACTTATCTTTTTCCCTTCAAGCTCGCTACCTATAGGGATTTCCTGAAGTCCTTTTGAATCCTTCTGGACTGTAAACAGCTTTTCTTTTCTTTCACCGTTTTCATCCCAGACGATACCGACACCTGATACATCGTCCTTAAAATCCTTCTTCTGCGGTTTTTTTTCGATCTCACGTTCACGTGAAATGTTATAACTGTTGAGTTCTATTCCCTTAATTACTATTTTCTCAGTGGGACCGAATTCAATTTTGTAAGGAAGAGTTTCATCTTCTTTTTCGGGATTATCCGGAGCTTTGTATTCGAAATTAAAATTTAGTGCTGTGTCTTTTTTGAGTTCCTTTTCGACCGGAAGCGCAAATTCACGCCAGAGTAAGCCTTTCATTTCTGCGGATTTTCCGTCAGAAGATATATTCAATGTTCCGTCTTCTTTATCTGCAAGTTTTCCACCGTATTGATAGAAGTTTTTGTTATCAAACGCAATAATGGTTTTGTCACTGTCTGCGTCGCGCTGACCTGATACAAGTCCTATTTTTTTGAAAAGGTCTTTGGCGCCTGATATTAGAATTTCGCCTTTTTCGCCAGAAGTCTTTGATTCAAGGGAGAGAACATATTTTGAACCGGTGGTATTCATTACCATTGATGTCATATATTTATTCATCGATTCATCAATTCTGTCGCGAAGGTTTTCAATTGTTCCGCCTCTGAAACGGATATTTTCTTTAATGCCGTTGACTTCTACCGTAAAATCAGCAGCCGGAAGTTTTTCATTTTTTTCAATATTATCAGAAATTATTTTGTGAAAACCTGCAAGACGTTCTACGACAATATGTTTGGTTCCCTTGTCTGCCTGTTTTAATGCAATAGCTTCAAGTATTGACGGATTGGAGGAAATCGCCTTCTTGTCATCATAGGAAGCTCTAAATCCGTAAAGATCCTTTGCGGACGCATGAAGTTCCTTCAGGATTGAACCCATTTGTTTGAGGGCTTCCTGTTTTTCTAAATATTCCTGTTTTTCGATCTGGAGCTTTTTTATAGGAGCCGATTCGACGTTGAGTAATTTGTCAATTATATCATCGGTCTGAATTCCGGATGCTATACCGCCCATTGTTACAGGCATTTCAGTCCCCCTTTTTAGACATATTATGTCTTCTAAGCAGATTATCGGAACTTTCTCAATTTCTATAAGCAAAATAATAAAAAAAATTCAGTTTTTCAAGCTTATTTTCGCCGATAACGCCATTGTTTCCGGTGTTATCTGAAAAAGCGATTGTGATTACGAAAATGTAAAATATCACTTTCGCAAGGATAATAGTAAAGCTCAAACTTGACAATTGGATGTAACTTCTATTGATTACTGTTATGAAAAATAATTATTTAGTGATTAAAGAATATCTGAGTACAAAAAGAACCGTTTCCGTATTAAATATTGCTGAGACAACAGAAGTGCCTATTCTTGTTGTAATTGAATTGGTTAAGCGGCTTCAAGATGAGGAATTTGTACGTATCGGCGGTTCTGTATGTTCATCATCTTGTTCTTCATGTTCGGATAAATGCAATGATTCGGAAATTGCTATTTCAGGAGAAAGTATCATTATACCGCTTTTGAGGGGGAGGTCATCTGATGAGTATTGATTCGGCTGAAAAATTTATAATGCGGGCAATGAAAGACCGAATACTGCGCGATATGATAAATGAAGCTGAGGATGCGGAAACTTTATCATATGTTCTTAAGCTTAACTCCTTTGATTTCAATGAGTTTGAGTTTGATGATGCTTATAGAATAATACTTTTGAAATGTCCTGATGAGGAAGCCGCAAACGCTTTGAAGGAATTTAAATTATGGTGGAATCTTTCTGCGGCTGGATGATTGCTTATTAAAATAATTTTGCAGCTTAATGAAGAAAATAACCTAATATTATAAAATAAAAAAAACCGGGTTGCCCCGGCTTTTTTTACGGCTAAGCGGAGTATTAGTACATTCCGCCCATGCCTCCCATTCCGCCGCCTGCCGGCATTGCTGGGGCTTTGTTTTCTTCAGGTTTTTCAGTAATGAGAACTTCAGTTGTAGAAAGCATTCCGGCTACGGATGTTGCATTCTGAAGCGCAGTTCTAACTACTTTTGCAGGGTCGATGATTCCAGCGTCGATCATGTTTTCCCAAACAAGACTTGCAGCATTGAAACCTACGCCTGGTTTTTCTGTTTTTGCTTTTTCAACAATTACAGAGCCTTCGAGACCTGCATTAGACGCGATTTTACGCATTGGAGCTTCAACGGCTTTCGCGATAATGAGAGCGCCGATTTTTTCGTCGCCTTCAAGTTTTGCAGATGCTTCAGTGATTGCCTTATAAGTGTTGAGAAGAGTAAGTCCGCCGCCCGGAACAATTCCTTCTTCAACAGCAGAACGTGTTGCAGAAAGAGCGTCTTCAACGCGTGCTTTCTTTTCTTTAAGTTCAACTTCTGTAGCGGCTCCTACATTGATAACCGCAACTCCGCCTGCAAGTTTTGCAAGTCTTTCGTTGAGTTTTTCTTTGTCGTAGTCTGAAGTAGAAGTTTCGATCTGTTTTTTGATCTGTTTGATTCTTTCCTGAACGTGTTTTGAATCGCCTTTACCTTCGATGACAGTTGTGTTTTCTTTTTCGATGATAACTTTTTTAGCCTGTCCGAGGTCTTCCATAGTCGCGCTTTCAAGCTTTCTTCCGACTTCTTCGCTGATGACCTGTCCGCCGGTAAGGATAGCGATATCTTCCATCATTGCTTTTCTTCTGTCGCCGAAACCGGGAGCTTTAACGGCAACGCAGCTGATTGTTTTTCTGAGGTTGTTAACAACCACAGTCGCAAGAGCTTCGCCTTCAACATCTTCAGCAATTATAAGAAGAGGTTTTCTTGCCTGAGCTACCTGTTCGAGAACTGGAAGAAGATCTTTCATTGAACTGATTTTTTTGTCATAAAGAAGAATGTATGCGTCTTCAAGAGTTGCTGTCATGTTTTCAGCATCAGTCGCCATGTAAGGAGAAATGTATCCTCTGTCGAACTGCATACCTTCAACAACTTCAAGATGTGTTTCAATGGATTTAGCTTCTTCAACGGTGATAACGCCGTCTTTTCCGACTTTTTCCATTGCTTCGGAAATAAGTTCGCCGATTTCCATATCATTGTTTGCGGAAATAGCAGCTACCTGAGCTACTTCTTTTTTGTCTTTGATCGCGCGTGAAGATTCTTTTATGCTTTTTACAGCAATTTCAACTGCTTTATCAAGTCCGCGTTTAAGAGCAGTAGGGTTAGCGCCTGCTGTAACGTTCTTAAGGCATTCTTTGTAAATAGCTGCCGCAAGAACTGTCGCAGTTGTAGTTCCGTCTCCGGCTACATCATTGGTCTTGGTCGCAACTTCTTTAACCATCTGCGCGCCCATGTTTTCAAACGGATCTTCAAGCTCAATTTCTTTCGCTACTGTAACGCCGTCTTTTGTCATTGTAGGCGAGCCGTATTTCTTGTCGATAACGACATTTCTTCCGCGGGGCCCGAGGGTAGTCTGTACCGCTTCTGCGAGCTGGTCAACTCCCTTGAGAATAGCCTGTCTGGCATCATCATTAAATTTTAATATCTTTGCACCCATTTTCTACCTCTTAAATTACGATAATACAGCGAGAATATCGCTTTCACGGACAATAAGGTAATCCTTTCCGTCGAATTTTACTTCAGTTCCGGCGTATTTGCCGTAGAGAACTTTGTCTCCGGCTTTAACATCAACAGGAACAAGTTTTCCGTCTTCGTATTTGCCGTTTCCTACTGCGATGATTTTTCCCTGCTGAGGTTTTTCCTTAGCAGTATCAGGAATGAATAAAGAACCTTTTTTTACTACGTCCTCTTCAAGAGTCTCAATGAGTACTCTGTCTCCAAGTGGTCTTATTCCCACAGTAATCCTCCTTTTATTTTTAATTGTTTTTTACTATTTCTGTTAGCACTCGGCTAAATGAGTGCTAACATGGTCAATATAAGGAAAGTTCAATCCGGCGACAACAATTTTTTCCTGATACTGAAGAAAAATGAGAGAGATAGTCAGGCTTAAATTGATATAAAGCCTGACTATTAAGATCTGCTTAAATGATGAAAATCAGAGTCTGTTGAGTCCTGATATTATTGCCTTTGCCGCAGCCTGAATAATATTGGAGTCTATACCAGCCGCAATTATTCCCTTATTGCTATTTTCATTTTTTATTCTGATGAAGCAGATTCCGCTTGCGTCGGCTGATTGTCCCATCGTTTCTTCTTCGTATTCCTGAAGCGTAAAAGAAGGAATGCTGTCGATAGTGTTAACGGCCTCAACGAATGCAGAAATAGGTCCGTTTCCGGAAGCTTTTGCGCGGTATTCCTTTCCGTTTATTTCAAGAAGAACTTCTCCTTCGATATCAGACGGTGAAGTTTCTGACGGGCGGGGCCAGTAATTGATAAGTTTAATTTTTCCGCCTGTCTGAATATAAGTCTCATCAAAGAGCTTTTTTATTTCTGAACCTTCAAGCTCGCGCGACATCTTATCGGCATAAGCCTGAACGTGTTTCGCGAAATCAATCTGCATCCATTTCGGCATTTTAATTTTATAATCATGCTGAAGAACGAATGCGATTCCGCCTTTTCCGCTCTGGCTGTTTATGCGTATAAATTTTTCAAACTTCCGTCCGAGCGCCGTCGGATCGACATGAAGATAAGGGATTTTCCATCCGCCGAAAACATTTGAGAGATCATCTTTCTGAACAAATCCTTTTTTTATCGCGTCCTGATGAGAGCCTGAAAATGCCGTGAATACCAGTTCCCCGCAATATGGGTGTCTCGGATGAACAGGCATCGACGTTATTCTCTCAACTGTGTCCACAATTTCCGGCAAATTCGAAAAATTCAATCCGGTATCGACGCCGAGATATTCAAGATTCATGACCATTGTTATTAAATCAAGGTTCCCTGTGCGCTCTCCGTGACCGAGAAGGGTTCCTTCGATTCTCTGGGCTCCTGCCATTAACGCCAAGGTTGTAGCGGCGACTGCGCATCCCATGTCATTATGCGCGTGAAGCGAAATGATGGATTTCTCAGGATATTTGTTTTTTTTCATGAATACTTCTATCATATCCGCGTATTCATTCGGAAGTCTTCGTTCAACCGTCATCGGAAGATTAAGAATTACCTTTTCGGATTTATCAGGATTCCATGTTTCGATTACCTGCGCGCAAAGATCTACTGCGAAATCAAGGTCGGTATCGGTAAATTCTTCCGGAGAAAATTCAAGGCCGACTTCGGAATTTTTAAGAAATTCATCAGATTCGCTTTTAATCTGTTTAACAGCTTCAAGAGCTGTTTCGATTACATCAGTTTTTTTTAGTCCGAAAACATATTGTGTATGGAGATCACTGGTTGCGATATATACATGAACTACACACTTTTTGACGCCTTT
>JAKJGA010000319.1 GCA_022704645.1 Spirochaetota bacterium | reverse complement strand
CAGAGACTCATGTTGAAACAGATAAAAAATTAAAGAAGGAACTTCCTTCTTGCCAGACTAACTGCGGCGGAAATATAAAGCTCTATAAAAAAGACGGTGAAACAAATTATTACATTGTTGATGCCGGCTCAAATTTTAAAGGACATGGTGTTGACGCAAGCATCGAAGAAGCTTCTTCAGTCAGTTCGTATCTGAAAAACTTGTTCCCAGATTTTAAATTTATACCCGCTCACGGTCGTGGAGGCGTTGGTTCAAAATCCTCTTTTTGAAAGAATTCCCCGCAATCGCGGGGTTTTTATTGAAAAACCATAATATTATTACATTTATTGAGAATTTTGCTTGATACTAAAAGGGTATAGTCTGACTTTAAATGTTTGCGCTGCTTTTCGGCTTTTTGCCGGATATTCTGATATATAAGCGCTGATATCCGATAAAATTATCGGATACCTGGAGGATTTATGAGTGTTTCCGTTGTAATTGGCTCTCAATGGGGTGACGAAGGAAAAGCCAAAATGATTGATTATTTTTCCTGTGATGCGGATATTATTGTCCGTTATCAGGGAGGAGCCAATGCCGGGCATACGGTAGTTGTTGATGGAAAAAAATATGTTTTTCATCTTATTCCATCCGGAATTCTTCATAAAGATAAAATCTGCGTCATTGGAAACGGTGTGGTTCTCGATCCTGAAGAATTTGTCAGAGAACTTGATAATCTTGAATCTCACGGGATTGATGCAGAATACCGCATATTTATTTCAGACGCTGCACACTTGATTCTTCCTTATCACAAGGCTCTTGATGCCGGACTCGAAGAATTGAGAAGCAATAAGATCGGAACAACCGGTAGAGGAATCGGGCCTGCATATGCGGACAAATGTTTCCGTACCGGAATAAGAGTCGGAGACATTTTCGACGAAAAAGAACTTGAAGAAAAAATAAAATCAGTCCTTGAAGTTAAAAACCGTGAACTTGAAAAAATGTACGGAAAGGAAGGTTTTTCCGTTGATGAAATAATGGATATTCTTCTCCGCTTCAAGCAGAGAGTTCAGAGAATGGTAATCAACACAGCTTATTACCTCAACGAAGAGTCTGCTAAAGGTAAAAAAATCATTCTTGAAGGAGCTCAGGGATTCGGCCTTGATATAGATCACGGAACATACCCTTTTGTAACTTCTTCTAATCCTACAATCGGAGGAGCTCTTCTCGGTTCAGGCATCAATTCTTTTCAGATTGAACGTGTTGTCGGAATTTGCAAAGCTTACATAACCCGCGTAGGAGAAGGTCCTTTTCCTACAGAAGAAACAGGAGATATTGGAAATATTCTCCGCGAGAAAGGCGGCGAATACGGTGCAACAACCGGCCGTCCCCGCAGATGCGGATGGTTTGATGTTGAATTGATGAAACAGGCTAAAAGAGTTTGCGGTCTTACGGAAATAGTTCTGGTTAAACTTGATGTTC
>JAKJGA010000082.1 GCA_022704645.1 Spirochaetota bacterium | reverse complement strand
TTCGCTGCATGTGGTCCAAGACAGGGCGGTCAGGTTAAAGGTGATTCTTACGTAAGCGAAGGATGGGTTAACGACAACACTTTCCGTGTAATCGCTACAGGAACTCCTAAAGCTACTCTTACAAACAAAATTCAGAGAAGAGGAACTGCGAAAGAAACTGCTATTATTATGGCAGAAAAAAGAGTTATCGAAAAATTCGTAGGTGCCCGTGTTGAAGGTGCTGCCGGTGCTGCAGATTATGCTTCTACAGGCGTTGCAGTTTCTAAAGAATTCAAAGGTCTTGTTAAAGGCGGAACTATAGTAAAAGAAACTTATGATGATGATGACAACTGTGAAATCATCTATCAGGTAGAAAAGAAAGGACTAAAGAAAGAAGTTATGGGCGGAGCTACTGCCGTAGATTAATTTCTGATTAGCATAAAAAAGGCTGTCTTCGGGCAGCCTTTTTTATTTTCATTTTACAGAATCCCTTTTTAGGGAAATAAAGCCAGGTTTTCTATGAGTGATTATACTGAAAAACCGGTTCTTGACACAAAATCCGTTTTAGACCGCATCGGCGGCGATAAACTCCGTCTTAAACAACTCTATTCGTTTTCCATTCATGAAATCCGCACATGGAATGATAAAATATCCGAAAGTCTCAACTCGTTAAATTATGATGAAATCAGAAAAACAGTTCACGGACTCAAAGGTTCCTCAGCAACACTAGGCGCAGAAAGATGCCGCAGCCTTTTCGCAGAAGCTGAGATTCTCATTTTAAATAACCGTGAAGAAGAAGCTTTAGAATTGCTCAAAAAAAGTAATGACGAGATAATAGAACTCATTAAAGAAATAAACGGCAATTGTTAAACGAAATTAAACAACCTGTCTTTATAAAGTGCAATAATTTCGTTCTGTCTGCAAAGATTTTCAGGAAAATGCATGCTTCTCGGAGAAAAAAACAGAAACTTCGAATATTCTTTGGGAGCAATTCCTTTTAGACAGGACTGACTATCAGAATTCAATTTCAGAATCCCCAGACATTTATGCTTGAATGATTCGTATTCCGGAAATAAAAACAAAGGATACGCACCCGGCATTTTCGATGTCACAAAATCATAACAAAGATAATCAGAAAGAAGCTGAACATCTGATAATTTATGACGGCAATAATTCAGCAAAAAGGAAGAAACATCCTTCCAATTCTTAGTCTTAATGTCAAAACCGGATTCAACGGCATAGCTCAACAATGATTCCAGTAAATCAAAAAGCGTTTCTTTAGAAGAAAGATATTGAATAGTTTCCCGGAAATTCGATGAATTATAAACAGAATCAAGTATTGAATCAATCTCGTGAAGCTTGGACAATTCAGCGAATGATATATCATTCGTCTCAATTACTTCGTATGGAGGAGTACAAAAATGCTTTATCCCGAAAATGTTTTTTTGTGATTCAATTTTTGTGCCCGGAAGGATTTTAAGAAAACCAAGCTGAATATTATCGGGCCCGGCAGACGCTAGAAGATTAAATGTTTTCCTGAACGATTTATAATCTTCATGCGGAAGCCCTGCAATTAAATCGGCGTGAACATGAAACCTTTTCAACTCAGAAATGCGCCTGATGCTGGCAGCTGAATTTTCCGCGTTTTGATATCTGTTAACAGCTCTAAGAGTTTCGGGATTGGCGCTTTGAAACCCTATCTCAAACCTGAGCCTTCCGGATGGAACATCTTTGAGAACTTCAATAAACTCATTGCTGATAAATTCGGGATGAAGTTCAAGATGAAATACAGTATCAGTTTTTAGATGCGAGATATGACGAATTATCTCTATCGCTCTTTTATTATCATAATTAAATGTCCGGTCAACGAATTTGACTACCGCACAACCGCTTTTTGACAGAATAGATAATTCCTCTTTAACCCGTTCAGTATTTCTTAGATCAATTTTACATGAATAGGATGAAGAAAGACAATATGAACACGAGAAAGCACATCCGCGCGACGACTCATAATATAATATTTTATTTTCTGCCGATGAAAGTTCTTCTTCCGTATACGGAAACGGAATCTCATCAAAAGGCGGATTCGGCTCAGAAATTATTTTCTCTTCATTCATACATTTTGAATCAATAATTTTTCTGACGGATTCTTCTCCGGCATGAGCAATCACTGTTATCTCCGGAAAATTACCGATCCATTCTTCGGCGTTGAAACTCACTTCCGGTCCGCCGAGATAAATTCTGCATTTCATCAAAGATTCAACTTCGCGAAGCAGCATTTTTACCGCAAGGGAATTCCAAATATATACCGAAATAAAAAGAGCATCCGGAGAATGATCATAAATACATTTTACAATTTCACGCAAAGGAGTGCTTATGGTGAGTTCTTCAAGAACAACATCAGCATTAGTTTTTTTTAAGTATTGTCTGAGATAGCGAAAAGCCAGATTTGAGTGATAGTATCTGGCATTTAAAGCCAGGAACATAACTTTCATTAATTCAACGCTTATCCGTCATAGAACAAATGCCGGTGATAATTTTGGAAAACAATAACATGACAAGTTTATGAATATTTCGCATCAAACATTTCTTCATTCATTATCGTATAGGAATATCCCTGCTCTGTCAGAAAAAGCTGCCTGTTGTGAGCAAATTTTTCTTCGGCGCTCTGGGTAGTTATAACCGTATAGAAATGCGCAATATTCTCGTCTTTCTTCGGACGCAAAACACGTCCAAGGCGCTGGGCTTCTTCCTGTCTTGAACCGAATGTTCCGGAAATCTGAATGGCTACATTCGCGTCGGGAAGATCGATTGAAAAATTAGCTACTTTTGAAACGATCAAAGCTTTAATTTCGCCCGATCTGAAACGGGCATAAAGCTGTTCTCTTTCCGGAGTCGGAGTGCTTCCCGTAATCAACGGAAGCTTAAACTTTCTAGCCATCTCCGTAAGCTGGGAAATATACTGACCAATAATCAAAACGCTCGAATTTGAATGATGCTGAAGAAGTTTATATACTATATCCGTTTTCTTATCATTCTCTGATGCGATACGGAATTTCTCTCTTTCCTTGGCAACAGAATACATATACCTTGTGCTGTCGGGAAGAGTTATTCTGATTTCAATACACTCCGCCTTTGCAATCCATTTTGTTTTCTCAAGAATCTTCCACGGAATATCAAACTTTTTAGGACCGATCAGCGAGAAAACATCCGTCTCCATCCCGTCTTCACGTACAAGAGTAGCGGTAAGTCCGAGACGTCGCTTCGACTGAATTTCTGAAGTCATTCTGAAAACAGGTGCAGGCAGAAGATGAACTTCATCATATATAATGAGTCCCCAGTTCTTGGAACCGAAAATGCCGAAATGGGTAAACCCTGTTTCCTTTTTCTTTCTGTATGTAAGAATATTATAAGTCGCTATCGTGATAGGTTTGATCTCTTTTTTATCACCCGAAAATTCACCAATCTGCTCAGGAGATATCGTAGTCTTGTCGATAATTTCATCACGCCACTGACGAAGTGCAACTGTATTAGTCACGAGAATCAGAGTTTCTGTCTGCATGCGCGTTATCGCACCGATTCCGACTATAGTCTTTCCTGATCCGCACGGGAGAACAATTACACCGCTTCCGCCCTGCTGTGTTCCGGAACAGTAAAATGCATTAACGGCACTTTCCTGATAATCTCTCATATTAAAATCTCTACCGGAAAGAGCTACGTCCCTCTTTCCTATTTCAAGCGGATCTCCGTTTTCATATCCAGCCAAATCTTCTACAGGAAAACCGATTTTTATCAAAGCCTGCTTCAAATGACCGCGAAGTTCAGGTTTTACATAAATCGCATTTTTTCCGGCATATGAATCAACAAACTGATCTATACGTTTATTATGCGATATTTCTTCAAGAATCATGGAATCTTTTGATTTCAATATCAGTTTATCGCCTTCTTTTTCAAGATATAGAAGACCATAACGCATCATTTGTTCCGTGACAGAAGCCACAACGGTCTGAGGAACTTCATAGCGCGAATATTTACGGAGTGTATCGATTATTTCATTTCTGGTATGACCGATGCTTGCGGCATTCCATAGAGAAAGAGCAGTTATTCGGTACGTATGAATATGCTCCGGTGATTTCTCAAGCTCAGCGAAAGGAGATATCGCATCTCTGGCCTGTTCATAATCTGCATTATTTACTTCAAGAAGTATAGTGTTGTCACTTTGTACGATTGCGGGTTTTGACGTTTTTTCCATATCTAATGCGAAAAATAAGAACGGAAACTGAGCTGTCAACCACTTATTCGGGAGGGTATAAAAGAATTTCACCTTCTATAAACGCGATATAATGCTCCAGATCGTTCTCAAGCTGTTCAGCATCAGTTAGAGTCTGGCAGGCAATTTCATCAAAATACTCTTCTCTGAAGGCGATTTTAAAATGTGCCGACTGAATCCAAAGCTGAAGGAGTAAAGATTCATCAAATTCTTCAAGAATCATGTTACTTAAAATTTCAGTTTTAAATCCCTTAAAAGGTGAAAAAGGATCTGCAATATCAATATCTGCCGAGCTGTTGAGTTTTGCAGTTACAGAATTTGAAAGTTTAAACACAGCATACTCTCTGTCTTCTTCATTTTTTCTTATTCTGCTTAAACTTACAAATTGCGATTCAGTTAAAAGCGAAATTATTTTTTCGGCAGCAGTGCAGAATTTCGGATGAGACAAATCAGAAAAAATAATTTCATCATAATTATTTTCGGCAAAACTAATTGCGCTCTGAAAACAACCGCCGTAACCGAGAGATACTTCATGGGAAATAAGATATATTCTTCCGCCGGTTTTAATTTTTGAAGCGGTAGAATCCGATGATCCGTCATCAATAAAAAGAATATCAGCATCCAGATTCATAAGCTCAATTTCGTCGAGCTTTTGCGAAATTATATTTTCTTTTTCATAAAACGGAAGAACCAGAAGTCTCTTCATGCATTTTCCTCGAAGGTAATAGAATTGACAATTTGCACATCTTATGTTCTGTTAACAGCAGAAATAAAATGAATATAGCAAATCTTACAAACGGTCTCATTAAGGCAATAAAAAAACACAAAAGCATTCTGATCTTCATCAAAGGCTCTCCCGACCCGGATGCGATAGGATCTTCTTTTGCATTTCAGGCTATTTGCTCTTCTCTGGGCGTAAAAAGCGAAATAATCGCTCTTATGGAACTTTCTCTTAATCAAAATAAAATGATTGTTTCATCTCTATCCATTCCCGTTCAGTTCCGGCAGAGCCTTCCGGACATTGACAAATATGACGCCTACGCAGTTCTGGATCATCCGTCAAATTATGTACGCGAAGTCGGCCAACTCGTATGCGCGGTACATCTCGATCATCACGCAAAATCTGATGATTCCGTTGATGCCGAATTTTCGTTTACCGAAGAAAGTATAAATTCTCTTTCGTCCCTGATCGCCCTTATCTACCGTGAGATGAATCTCAATATTGACCGCGAATACATGCGCAGAATAGCAACATCGCTTTACTACGGCATATTAACCGACACAGACATGCTTTCCCACGCGACTTCAATCGACTCGGACGCACTCGAATACATCAGCGCGTTTTCCGACATAAAGCTCATAGAAAGCCTGGTAGCCCTGCCTTATTCCGGCGAAACAATGACCATTATTCAAAAAGCAATACGCTCAAACATAGTTTACAAAAACTGGATAATTGCAGGTGTCGGCTACATCGATGAAGAAAACCGCGACGCCATCGCAATAACCGCAGACTATCTTCTGAACAACAATGATTTCTCAACTTCTGTGGTCTTTGCAATTATAAGAAAAAAAGACGGCTCGAAGTTTATTGATGCATCTCTCAGAACAAAACTAATTATGCTCGATCTTAACCATTTTATTCACGAGATTACGCCTAACGGTGGCGCCCGTAAATATAAAGGAGCATATCAGGTAGATCTTGATTATTTTTCAAAATATGCAGATGAAGAATTTCTCTGGAACTTTGTCAGAAGCGTTACGGTATCACACATCAAACACGGAAGAGATACAATAAAATATCTAGCTGTAACCGACATATTCTCCCGTATTGGAAATCGCTTCAGCCGTATTAAATCGATATTTCACCAGAAGGATATCAATCAATGAAGGAAATCTCAGTTTCGACTAACCGGAAAGAAGAACTAATTGATATAACAAGAGCTGTTGCGAAATGCATAGATGAAGAAAATTTTCATGACGGAATCTGTGTAATATTCACACCGCACACAACCGGGGCTGTAACCATAAATGAAAACGCCGATCCGGATGTAAAAAGCGACATGATAAAAGGACTCGCTTCAGTCGGAATTGAGGACGTCAGATATGATCATTCCGAAGGAAATTCCCCCGCTCATATAAAATCGTCTCTTGTCGGGGTATCGGAAACTGTAATTGTTGAAAACGGAAGACTTATTCTCGGAACATGGCAGGGAATTTATTTCTGCGAATTTGACGGTCCAAGGAAAAGAAAAGTGTTCGTTAAAATGCTGAAAAGTTCTTAGCCTTCAGAGCTTTGCTTTTTCCCACAAAGAATTCATTTCAGCGAGCGTCATATCTGAGATTTTTTTTCCAATTTCTGCGGCTTCTTTTTCAACAAGCCTGAATCGTTTAGAAAATTTTTCTGTTGAATGAAGAAGCGCTTCCTCGGGATCAATGTCCAGAAAACGCGATATATTCACAAGAGTAAAAAGAATATCGCCGAACTCATCTTTGATCTTAGCCTTATCATCAGATTTAATTGCTTCTTTAAATTCGGCTATTTCTTCATCGAGCTTTTCTTCAACATCTTCAACATTATCCCAATCGAATCCGATCCGGGATGTTTTTTCCTGAGTGCGGTATGCCTTCAAAAGAGCCGGCAGAGATTTGGGAACTCCGTCAATCGCGGATTCGCCCTTTTTCTTTTCTGTCTTTTTTATTTTTTCCCATCGGGTTAAAACTTCATCCGATGTTATTTCATCCTTAACCGAAAACACATGAGGATGACGGCGGATCAGCTTTACATTAATTCCGTCAGCAACATCATCTATATCAAAACGTTTCTGTTCGCGCGCTATTTCGCTGTGTGCATAAACCTGATAAAGAAGATCTCCGAGTTCCTCCTTTATCTTTTCATCATCCTTCGAATCAATAGCATCTATGACTTCATAAGTTTCTTCTATAAGATACTTTTTAAGAGTCTCATGCGTCTGTTCCCTGTCCCAGGGACAACCGTTCTCGGCGCGGAGTACAGCCGCGGTTTCTGCAAGCTTATAAAGTTTACGCGATTCATTCATTTACATCACCGACTTGATCGCGCCGGCAAGGCGCTCGATACCTTTTGTGATTGTAGCTTCATCTACACA
>JAKJGA010000081.1 GCA_022704645.1 Spirochaetota bacterium | reverse complement strand
TTTCCCGCGTGGGGCTGAACACAGGCATTAAAAACGGAATTGAAATCAGGCTTGAGAAAGGCAGAATAAATGCTTATTTCTATAAAGTATTCAGTGATTCGCAGGGTCGTAGAATCGACACAGCTCTTACGAAAGGCCCGAACATACAGGTCGGAAAGTGGAATCATTATTTTCTTTCTTTTGACCGATTGACCGGCAAGCTTTCACATCTGATAGGTGAGAACGAATATGACTACAGGTTCATGACAGAGAAGGGAGTTCCTTCTTCTGACGTAATGATTCCTTCATTTGCCGACGGGGATGCTCCTATTGCGAGAATAGGGAAAGGATTTTCGGGACTATTGGATGAATTCCGGATCAATTATCTTTCATATGAAGACGCCAGAAGCCAGACTGATCTTGCGAGCAAAAATTACCGTGATGTTAAGCTAATCGGACGGACACCTGTGAACAGAGAAGGTATAATATCAAGTAAAGTTTACCAGTTTGAATATACCGGAACAATGATTAAAAATTTTAAATGGGACGGAATATTTCCGCCGAAGACTTTTCTCAGATGTGAAATACGGATGTCTGATAAATATTTTGATGCTGAGGATTCTGAGCCGAAATGGTACAAGATTGACAACAATCAGAGAAATATTTATCTCGCGAAAACCGATGACGGTTATCTTCGCGGAAAGTATTTTCAATGGCGGGCAAGACTTATTGCTACACCTGAGGGTGAAGAGTCGCCGGTTTTTAAATCGGCTGAAATAGATTATGAGCTTGATTTACCGCCGTCGCCTCCGCTTTTTCTTGAAGTTGTCGAAACCGGAGATAAATATGTTATAATCCGGTGGAAGAAAAATGTTGACCACGATATAGCCGGTTACAATATTTACTACGGAATTAAAAACGGTGAATCTGAGGGTATTCTAAGATATGCCGCCGGAAAGCGTGTTGCGAATTTTTCAAATTCGAATTACGTTACCGTAAAAATCGACAATAATCTGATTGAGGAAAACCGGGGAAGATACGTGCGCGGAATGCTTGAATATCCCGAAATGAAAAACAATGTATTGTATTATTTTTCCGTATCGGCTTATGACTCTTATAAGGTTGATACGCAATATAATCATGAAGGCCGCAAAAGCGCTGAAGTGTATGCCAGACCCTCTCAGAAATCAGAAATAACAAGGTAATATGACAAAAATTATTCCCCTTTCCATCCCCGATAAATATATTCGAGGGATAGAAAAGATTTACTCGACTTTAGAAAAAAACGGAAATGAATGCTTCATGGTCGGCGGTGCCGTCCGCGATCTTATAATGGGTTCACCCGCAGAAGATTATGATTTTGCTACAAACGCCCGTCCTGATGTTCTGATGAAAATATTCCGTCACGCGGTTCCGACAGGAATAAAACACGGAACAGTAAGCGTTATAGTTGATGGTGAAGTTTTTGAAGTTACCACATACAGAAATGACGGAAAGTATGATGACGGAAGACATCCGAACGAGGTAATCTTTTCTGATTCGCTTGAAGTCGATATTTCGCGCCGTGATTTTACAATGAACGGGCTTGCTTATAATTACAGAACAAATGAAGTCGTAGATTTCTGCGGCGGCATCGAAGATATAAACAGGCGTGTTATCCGAACCATCGGTAAACCCGTTGACAGATTTTCCGAAGACGGTCTTCGACCTTACCGCGCCTGCCGCTTTGCATCAAAACTCGGATTTGATATAGAAGAAGAAACCTTTAACTCAATAAGACTAACTCTCGATGTTTCCGCGAAAGTTTCTGCTGAGAGAATACGCGACGAATTTGTTAAAACTGTGATGACTGACAGACCTTCCGTCGGACTTGAATACATGCGGAAATCCGGTCTTCTTGAACAGTTTCTGCCGGAGCTTTTCGCGTGCTATGGAGTCGAACAGAACAAGTATCATGCATTCGATGTTTATTATCACTGCGTCTATTCGTGCGACGCAGCTATTAACGATAAACTTGAAGTTAAACTCGCGGCATTACTTCATGATATAGCGAAGCCTCAGGTTCGCCGCAAAGGCGCAGACGGTGAAAACACTTTTTATAATCATGAAGTGGTCGGAAGCCGCATGGTTAAGAATATCATGAAGCGGCTCAAGTTCTCAAACGCCGAAATTGACTGCGTTACGAATCTCGTCATAAATCATATGTTCCACTATACGGAAGACTGGAATGACGGCGCGGTTAGAAGATTTATGCGCAAGGTCGGAGTCGAAAATCTCGGTGATCTTGCGCGCGTGCGACTTGCCGACCGCGCCGGAAACGGTTCGAGAAGCGGTATGCCTGCTCCGATACATGAACTTTTCCGCCGCATCGAAAAGATTATCGAAGCAGAGAACGCTATTACGGTTAAGGATCTGATGATTAACGGCAATGATATCATGAGCATGTTTCAGATTAAGCCGGGCAGAATAATCGGTAAAATACTCAATGAGCTTCTTGAACTTGTTCTTGATGATCCTGCGGCAAACACTGCGGAAAATCTTGCCGCGAAAGCCGAAGAAATTTACGAGAAGGAAGTACGCGGTGAAAACTGAAAAGTTTATAAACCCAAGAATAGAAAAGCTTACTCCCTTTATTGTAATGGAAATTCTTGAGCGAGCTAATGAAATGACTTCGCGCGGAATCGATGTGATACATCTTGAAGTGGGTGAACCTGATTTTGATCCGCCTGAATGTGTAACTGAAGCAGTACGCCGTTCTCTTTCATCCGGTGAAACTCATTATACGCATTCTCTTGGAATGCGTGAACTTCGCGAGGCGATTGCTTATTTTTATAACAGTGAATATGATGTTGAAGTAAATCCCGAATGCATTGCCGTAACTTCCGGTTCATCGCCTGCGATTCTTCTTGCGCTCAATGCTCTTTGTAACGAGGGCGATGAGGTTGTAATTTCGAATCCGGGATATTCGTGCTATAAAAATTTCATTTATTCAGCGGGCGCAGTTCCGGTTGAGGTCAATGTCTCTGCTGCAAACGGATTCCAGTATGAAAAAAAATCTTTTGAATCCGTAATAACTGATAAAACGCGCGCGGTATTTCTGAATTCACCGATGAATCCGTCAGGTGTTCTCGCAAGTGATAAAACATTCGAAATGCTTGCTGAAAGCGGTATTACGGTTATTTCTGATGAAATCTATCACGGACTCGTTTACGGCAGCCGCGCACGGAGCATGCTTGAGTTTTCACGTGACTCAATAATTATTAACGGTTTCTCTAAGCGCTTTGCGATGACGGGACTCCGCCTCGGATACTTGATTGTTCCTGAGAAACTGATACGTTCTGTTCAGATACTTCAGCAGAACCTTTTTATCTGCGCTCCGTCCATTGCACAGCGTTCAGGTATCGCAGCCTTGCAGTGCGCGGGAGATGATGTAAGAAAAATGGTTTCGGTTTATGATGAGCGCAGAAAGTATATGCTTTCAAGGCTTGAAAAAATTGGTTTTTCTGTAAGTGCAGAACCAATGGGGGCATTTTATATTTTCTGTGACGCGCGAAAATTTACTAATGATTCGTATTCGTTCGCGCTTGAAATTCTTGATAATGCATATGTCGGTATAACTCCCGGTGTCGATTTCGGAACTAACGGAGAAGGCTTTGTCAGATTTTCTTATGCCAATTCGATGGAAAGAATCAAGGAAGGCATGGACAGAATCGAAAAATATTTATCATCAAGAAAAAAATAATTATCTGAACTCAACAGAATATCTTTTATCGGTCAGTTCGAATTTGTCCTTTAAGTTTTCTGTCGCAATAATTTTAAAATATTTAGTTATGATTACTGCTGTGCCTGATGTTTTTTTTATCAGTTCAAGTGCTTCGTTTGAATTCATTATGAAAACCTTACTCATTGCATCGCTCTCAACTGATGTCTGTGCGATGATTGTCGCGCTTGCAATATCCGATTCTGACGGATATCCTGTTTTCGGATTGATGATGTGATGATATGATTTTCCGTTTTTTTTGAAAAAGCGTTCGTATGCTCCTGATGTTGATATGAAGCAATCGGAAAGATTAATAACGCAGACAAATTTTCCTTTTTCACCGTCCGGAGACTGGATACCTATCCGCCAGGGTTTGCCTTCCGGAGATTTTCCCAGAAGACCTATATTACCTCCGATGTTGATGAATGCCTTTTTTATATTGTGCTTCTTATAAATATTTATAACTTCGTCGGCTGCGAAACCTTTCGCGATTCCTCCGAGATCAGCCATCTGACCTTTTCTTTTTAATTTCGCTGATGAATTCTTTTCGTCGATTATTATATCTTTATAATCGAGCAGGGGAAGTAGCTCTTTAATTTTTTTTTCGGAAGGAATATCAGCGCCGGGAGAAGTCACCTTCCAAAGCTTCGACAAGGGTCCTGTCAGAATATTAAATGCGCCGCCTGTGATAACAGAATAATATACCGATTTTTTTAAAAGAAAAAGAGTTTCTGCTTTTAATGGTACAAAGTTTTCTCCGGCATTTAAATTCAGCTTTGATAAGTCGCTTTTATTATCATGAAAACTAAGTTCTTTTTCAAGTTGCGCAAGCCGTGCGCTCGCTTCGATAACAGCCTTTTCTGCGTTATTTCCATAAACAGTCTGGGATATAACGGTTCCCATTCTGCTTTCTGAAATTTTAACGGGCGGTTTTTCCGCGCACGCCGCAAAAAGCAAAAGACATACAGTCAAAGCTAGGCTATTAGAATTTAATAGAGAAATAAATTTCATCAGTTAAGTTTTTTGCCGGCAAAGAAATCTTTATACTTCATATCCGTGCCGAGAATGTGCCCCATCAGCCAGTCTTTGAGAAAATTCATTATCGAAAGACTTATGGTTGTTTTGCCTGATTCTATCTGCGTTTTATAATCCTGAACTTTTTTAATAAGTTCATCATGTTCCTTCTTGTGCTTGAAGAAATCAGGGTATGTCTGGTTTGCCATGTTTTCTTCTTCGTGAGCGAAGTGCGTAATCGTATAATCGATAAGGTCTTTTAATGTTTTTCCCATAACTGCGTCGGTTTCTTTCATCAAAAGTGCAAGATGCAGCCGGTTTATTATTTCAATCAGTTTTTTGTGTTCATTGTCAAAGATTTCAACTCCGACACTGAATGAATCTTCCCATTCTATATAAGCCATGATTCCTCCTTGATGTAATCATTATAACTATAGCGCGCGAAATCTGCAAATCAAATATTTTCGGTTTTTGCATGGCTACCGTGCTTGTACAAAAGGTGCTCCTTGCGATGCCTTTTATTGCAACCTCCTGTTGCATATTGAAGGCATCGCTTTGCAGGGATCGTTCCTGCTTCCTTTTAAATCCAACTTTTCCGAGTTTCGGAAAATAACATAAGGCTTCGCCTTATATATTCGTTATCTGCATGGATCATGCAAGAATATCAAAAGGGTAAGGGCTTCAGTCGCCAGCCCTTACCCTTTTGCAATCCCATCCCGGCTTTTTACGCTTCGATTTTCGCACCGCTTTCAGCGGATTGCGAAAGCTCAGCTTATATTGTATCAGCCTTCGGCTGATGGTTTAGGTGCTATTGCTGTCAATAGTTACATGCTTTGTAAATGGCCGCTACTCGTCCTGTGCACCAGGATGGCGCGAATCCAATGCGGACAGGAAGTCTATACGCGTTGGACAGTGAGATCCCACTCCTGGCTTTTGTCTCGCGTATTTCTCGCACCGGCTTTGCCGGATGCTGCGGTCGCCCGTTGCGAGTCGCTTTTTTCCAAACATCCTGTTTGCGTTTGAAGCGACTCGATGGCGGTTCTCCTACCGCCTTAGTGTCCGCTTTCAGCGGATTGCGAAAGCTCCGCTTATTAACGAGGCGCTTTTATTCCGACTTCCTGTCGGATATTGAAGCGACTCGATGGCGGTTATCGTACCGCCTTAGTATTCGGCTTCGCCGAATGGTTTAGGGCTTTTTCTAATTATTCATCTTTTGCTGAAGTATTAACTTGAATGAGAGAAAGCCCTCTCCCTTATTTATCTTTCCATTGGCTTAACCAATTTGTAATTATATCTTGGGAGAGGGCGTGCGAGTTTTTGCATGGAGGCAGATATTGACAGTATTCTCTTTATATGATTAAATCATGCGGGGGGTACTATGAAAAAATTCGTTGGTATTTTAATTATATTATGTATGACTGTGTCCTTTTCAAACCGCGTTTTTACGGCGGACTTCGCAACCGGCAAACCTTCTGATATCGATTCAAAGAAGGATTACTTCAGAGCGGGAATGGACGCCGGATACAAAAAGGATTTTTATTCTGCTGCAATCGAGATGAGATATTCATATTATTCAAAACCCGATTCGTATCGTTTTTTCTGGTATCTTAAACAATTGTCTGATGCAAAGCTTTATGATGCTGTTATTGCCGAGTTTAATGCTGCGCCTGAGGAATATCATTTTCATAAAGCTTATCTGTTCGGTGCAGTAAGATATTACGCTCAGGCGCTTCTTGAAAAGGGCAAAAGAGATGATGCAGTAAAAGTTCTTCTTAAATATTATGCGAAGCAGAGAGATAAAGATATCGCAGTCATGCTGATGATGCATTTCTGGAATTCCGAAAAATGCGGTAATGTTTTTATTTTAAATTCAAAGCATGATGAAACGACAAAGGATATTGCTGAAAATTTTCTTTCAAATTATGATGAAAAGAATGCAGCTCTTGCTGCGGCGTTTTTCGATCATATGAGTGTTGCTGTTTCTCAGGCGGCGATAAACGGAATTAATGACAGAAAGATGAATGAAAATTATATTTATCGGCTTGGTCTGATGAAAAAAGTTTTTGATATTTGGAAGATTGATTCAAAAAACATTAACCGCAAAGACTATGAGGCTCTTTTCCGCGCGTTTGATTATTTTGCGAAAAATCCTCCTGCCGTCAAAAAGCCATATGAGTTTAACTGGCTTAATATCTATATTCCGCGTGTTAACTCTTCCATTATTGTAAATGGAAAGACTAAACCGATAAAGGTTCAATTCTCTAAAGAAGAAATTTCCAGGCGGATTTACGATACGTCCATGCACTTCAACACGCTTAGCATTTTTTATTATTATTTAAGTTCCGGAAATATTCTGATGAAGCCGCGTTTTGAAATAATTGATGCGGAAGTAACACGCTCGGATACGGCGTCGAGCATCCAGTCAATTGTTACAGAATCTGTAAAACCATATCCATCAAAACTGCTTTATGATGATTTTAGAAAATACGACGGGGTGATGTGGTTTTTTCCGCATTACGAAACAGCGACTTATCTCGGCGGCGTAAAGAGTCTCGTTCTGGTTCCGGACTTTCTGAGCGCGAAGGATTTCAGAATGTTTACTAAAATGCCTACATCTGCTTCATGGAGAGTTCTGATTCACGAAGTGTTTCATAACTTCGGTCACTTTTGCGGAGTTGATAACGGGCATATTTTTGCGGAAGCTAATAAAGCTAAGTGGCCTGCGTGGTA
>JAKJGA010000318.1 GCA_022704645.1 Spirochaetota bacterium | reverse complement strand
ATTTCCGAACTTTATCGCAACGGATTCAGCAGAGTTTCAGTTCCTTTTGCACAAAAGGATGATATAGATACTAAAGGAGAATTGGAGATATTACCGGCTGGAAGCGTAAAAGATCTGGTTTCTTTTACCGAAAAAAACAGTTGATAATATAGGGTCTTTTCGCCGATTAGTAAACGGGGTATTATTGTGAGAGCAAAAATAAGACAGGTCAAAAATTCCGCAAAACAGAAATGTTCAGAACGATATTTTATGTTTTCAAGAAAACTCATAAAGAGATGGGAAGCTTTTTTGCGCAAGGGTCACGAAAAAATGACCATTATGTTTATACCCCACAATGAGAAAAAGATATTCAATTTTCAGATTTCGAAGTTTATCATTTCATTTTTTATTATATTGTTCTTCATCGTTGTAAGCGCTTCTCTCATGGCATTTATAAAGCATAACCAGATAAAAAATGAAGAAAAAGAATCTATTAAGAAATATAACAATGTCAGAGCCCAGCTTCATAAATTTCAGGAACTCTCTTCAGAAATTGAATCTTTGATGGATGATATTAAACCTCAGGTAGAAAAAATTTATACATTATCAACCGGTACGGATGATCCCGAATCTATCTGGCTGACTCTTCCGGTTGATCCCGAAGAACAGACTTCACTTAAAAATCAGCATGTGCCATCTCAAATTGAAGACCTAAAAGAAATACGTAAAAATCTTTCAAATGCAGCAAACACGATGAAAACTGTTAAAGTCTTTCTTGATGAAAGAAGAAAGGTCGCAAACGGAACTCCTTCGATGTTTCCAAATAACGGTCATATCACTTCCCTATTCGGATGGAGAAGATCTCCTTTCGGTTTCGGAAGGGATTTTCACTATGGAATAGATATAGCTGCAGATCATGGAACACCGATTAAAGCTACCGCAAAAGGAATTGTTGTCTTCGCCGGCTGGTCAGGCGGATACGGAAACATGATCCGAGTAAAACATGATTACGGATACGAAACAATATATGCCCACTGTTCGAGATTGAATGTTTCAAAAGATCAGACAGTAGAACGCGGAGATGTTGTCGGTTTTGTTGGTCAGACAGGATCTTCTACCGGAAACCATTGCCATTATGAAATTAGAATGAGCAATACCGCTGTCAATCCGTACCCTTATATGAGTCCGGTATGGTAATTCTATCTTGATATAAGCATACGAATACCGATTGCAATTAGAAATACCGCAAATATTTTCTTTAATATTGATGCATCGGCAACCAGAGCTATTTTTGCACCGAAAAAGCCTCCTAAAACAAAAGACACAGCAATTATCACAGCTGAAGAAATATTCACATTTCCCTGTTTATAATATTCAGCTGCTGCAAGAAGTCCAATCGGAAGAACCATTGCCGCAAGAGTAGTTCCCTGTGCCAAATGCTGAGAGTATCCCATAAAAAAAACAAGAGCCGGAATCATTATAATTCCTCCTCCTATTCCAAGTAAACCGCTGAAAA
>JAKJGA010000317.1 GCA_022704645.1 Spirochaetota bacterium | reverse complement strand
GACAGTCTTCTTAATCCCGAAAGCGATTCAAGCAGAATCGATCTCAAAAATGCAGTTGATATCGAAGCAGTTCAGTCCATACTAGATCACTTCTGTTCTGTAACTGGAATGGTAACTGCGCTGCTTGATTTAGACGGTAAAATTCTTGTTTCAACCGGCTGGCAGGATATTTGTACAAAGTTTCACCGTGTGAATGATAGAAGTGCAGTTAACTGCACAGAAAGCGATCTTCATCTTTCAAAGATTCTGGAATCGGATGAATTCGCCGATTACAAATGCAAAAACGGACTCTGGGATGTCGTGACACCTCTTTATATCAATGGAAAACATGTCGGTAATATTTTTACAGGACAGTTCTTTTACGATGATGACGTTATCGATGAAATATATTTCGAAAGGCAGGCGGAATCCTTCGGCTTCAATAAAGAGAAATACATTGAAGCTTTAAGAAAAGTTCCAGTATACAACAGAGAAAAAATCCGAAACCTGATGCTTTTTCTTGTTAATTTTTTCAAACTTGTATCTCGTTTAAGTTTTTCGAATATTCTTCTAGCAAAAGAGTCTTCTGAAAATCTTCGCTCAAAAGAAAAACTGCAGCAAAACGAAATTCAAATAAAGCAGCAGCTGGAAGAAAAAGAAATGATTCTTCGCGAGGTTCATCATAGAATAAAAAACAACATCTCTAATATTTCCAATTTGCTGAAATTACAGGCAGCCTCAACAGAGTGCACTGAAACAAAAGAAAAACTTCACGAAGCAATCGGCGGCGTTGACAGTATGAAATTCATATATGAAAAACTTCTTCTTTCAGACAATTACAGAGATATTTCAATAAAGGAATATCTGGAAGATCTAGTTAAGGCAATTGTAGAAAATTATCCTGAAAAATCAACGATTTCAATTTCGCAGAATATCGAAGATTTTCAAATGAATGCGAAGACAGTTTTTCTTATAGGAACCATTGTAAATGAACTGATAACCAATTCTTTGAAATATGCTTTCTCAGGAATAGATTGCGGAATCCTGTCAATAACACTTTCAAAACAGAATAAGGAAATAGAACTTATCGTTAGCGATAATGGTACCGGTTTTTCTGACAATTTCAATCCGGATAAATCATCCGGATTCGGACTTACTCTGATAAACATGCTCACCAAACAACTTCAGGGAAGCTTTAAAATAGAAAACAATAATGGAATCAAAAGTTTTCTCAGATTTTCTTTATGATGAGAACTTCATCATAACTCCTTTATTTTCTTGATAAATTTCAAATTCTCTATTATAATTTAAATTGTTTTAAACGGAGAAATTACATGAAACGTCTTTCTTCAAAGATTTCCATACTCAACCTTGCAATAAGCTCTCTCACAGTTATAATTATAACTTCTCTTTTTACTTATATGATTTATCAGGATAATGAAAACAATCTTAAGAGCATTGAAAAAACAATGCGAGATAATTTTGACTTCAACACTCGTCTTCAGGTTGAAGCAGCTGTAAGCGTAGTCGA
>JAKJGA010000316.1 GCA_022704645.1 Spirochaetota bacterium | reverse complement strand
AATATCAAAACGACAGCTCAAATGACAGAAATCTTGCGGCAGGAGGCAGGGCCGAATATAATTTAACTCAATGGCTTAAAACGGGACTGGGCGGAGTTTATTCAAAAAATCCGAGTCTTGAATCTGCGCCTGAAATAGGAAATGAATCAATTTCCAGTTTTGTAACAGAAGGTGATATTACATTTGATTTCAACAAACGATATTTCGGCAATATTTTGAAAGCCTTATCTGCCGGAAATATACGAAACAACAAACTCGCGCTGAGAACATATTACGAGTACGCTTACTCAAGACTAAATCCGAACATTTACGGAATAGCAATACTTGATGATTTTGAATCTGCTTCCGATTCTTCAGGAATTGATTTATCTGAAAATTTATGGATTCTGGCATCACCCGCTGTTTCAGCTTCCCAGAATACACGGGGAAAATTGCTATACAAATATTACAGAAGCTCCGGAAGCAGTGATCTTCGCGGAGAATCCTTCATTCCTTACTCTTCAGTTTATGAAGTCAAGCCGGGACCTTATAATGTAGAAGCCGGAACTTTACCCGAAACAGAAGAAAATAAATCATTGGTTCTTGACTTTGTTTTCACACCTGCAGAGGATTTCGTTTCCACGGCCATCCCTTTCAGCGGAATGGATATTTCGAGTGCGGAATATGTTGAAATTACCTATAAATGCAAAGATGCCGACGGTTCAGTTTCTTTAAGCATAGATGCCGGACGAATCAACGAAGACAGCGACGGAGACGGAATTCTCGATACGGAAGATAAAAACGCAAACGGCGAACTTGATTTTTCGACAAACTCATCTTTATCCGAAGATAAAGGTTATTTGTTCAACCCGTCATCTTCATACAGCACAAAAGTCGGAGCCGGAGTAAACATTTCATCTGATACCAGAGGAGACGGAGTTTTAACAACAGAAGATTTTAATTCAAACGGTATACTAGATACAACAGATGATTATTTCACTTTTCCGTCAGCTAAAGCAATGACAAGTTCTTCAAATACGATAATGACAATTTTTTCAACTGACACATCATGGAAAACAGAAAAATTTTATCTGCGGAATGACCTTCTGACTTCGAGAGAAAAAGAAGTATTAAAAAGCCCTCAGGCTCTGCGAATAAGACTAAATAAGATATCTGCAAGCAGAGGAAAAGTTTTCATCTCATCTTTAAAAATAGTTTCAGGCAAATGGAAAATACCTGACGATGACAAAGCCAAAATCAAATCATCTTATATCAACAAATACAACGATTCAGAATATTCTGCTGATTCTTTTGAAAAATACAATCCGTCTCTGTTGAATAAGTTATATGACTACGGTACTGATGAAATCGGCGAAGAAGAAGAAAATTCTCTTTGTCTGAATTATGAGTCGCTTGCTTCAAGCTCCGCCTCAGTTTTCAGAAAATTCATAAAAAGCAATAATCTTTCAATCTACGGCTATCTGAACTTTTTTATTAATCCGAGATCTTTTAGTCCCGGAGACTATCTTTCAATATCACTGGGTTTAGATGAAACAA
>JAKJGA010000315.1 GCA_022704645.1 Spirochaetota bacterium | reverse complement strand
GAGATCACTGCCCACCGCCAATTTGCTGAAAAGAGGCGTATATGAATAAGGATATTATTTTCAACAACCAGAGCATTAACATCGAACTTGCAAGCGGATGCTGTAAGGGAAGATGCCGTTTCTGCACGGACTGCGGTAAAAATTTCAGAGTATTCAGCCTCGCGGAAATTAAAGAAAATATCGATTCAATCAATGCCGAAAGCTTCGTTTCGCAGGCTGTATTTTCGTGCGAAGATTCTATTGCTTTTCCGACTAATTTCATCATCGAAGTGATGAATTACGTGAAAGAAAAAAAACCTCATATAAAAGAATTCTCCATCTGCGCCAAAACTCAGGCTATACTCATGAAACCGGCAGAAGAGCTCATGCTTCTCCGCGAAAACGGACTCAGCAAAATTTATCACAAGATAATTTCAGGCGATCAGTCAGTACTTGACGAGAATCTCGCCGATGAAAATCTTGATGAACAAATCGAAGCCGCCGAAGCCGTAAAAAAAGCCGGAATTGAACTTTCACAAATCATATACACCGGACTCGCAAAGAAACACATGAACACTCATGTTTTATCTGCAATTCTTACAGCAAAACATCTAAATGCGATGCAGCCCGACGAAGTAATCAGCGCAGCCTACGGAACAAATCCTCTCGATTCTCTTGAAGAGATTCAGGCAGTTACGGAATCTCTCAATCTCGAAAACGGGTATTTTTCAAGCGGCGAGTTCAGATTTAAGTTTCCTGAGCAGAAAAATTACTTCTCAGCATTTTTATTCGAAACAATGCACGGCAGCGGAGTCTACATCAATCAATTTCAGGGAGTTTCAAATGACTAAGGCAATAAGATATATACTTTCAAAAATCAACAAGGTGCCGAACGGCGAAACCGAGAAACTTCTTCTTGAAGCCTCAGAGATGTTTAACTTAAACAGCGTCCAGAGAGAATACATTTTCAGACGATTTATCGGACACTGACATTCAGCTTAAATTAAATTTTAATTTGATCCTTCAGCAATTTATGCTATATTTAACGAACAGGTATTTCTGCTTGTTGAAGGAGGAATTATGACAAACAATTTTTTTGATGCTGTAAAAAACAGAAGAACATATTATAATATAAGCTCAGATTCAACAGTATCTGATGAACGCCTTCGTGAAATTATAGAATATGCAGTAAAACATTCACCGTCTGCATTCAATTCGCAAAGCGGAAGAACGGTTCTGCTTCTCGGCAAGCACCATGAAAAATTCTGGAACATGACGGAAGATGTTCTCCGCGGTTTCGTTCCGGCAGATCAGTTTCAACAGACAGCTGATAAAATGCAGAGTTTCAGAGCCGGACACGGAACCATTTTATTCTTTGAAGATCAGAATATCGTAAAATCACTGCAGGAACAGTTTCCGCTTTACGCGGCGAACTTCCCTGTATGGTCAAATCAGTCTTCGGCGATGCTGCAGTTTGTCGTCTGGACGGGACTCGAAACCGAAGGTCTCGGTGCGTCGTTACAGCATTACGGTGAACTGATAGAAGATGCGGTAAAAGCCGAATGGAAA
>JAKJGA010000080.1 GCA_022704645.1 Spirochaetota bacterium | reverse complement strand
AATCCATATTCTCCCCCGAGAGTTTTATTAGCTTTGATTGCCTTTTGAAGTCAATTAAAAATCATTACGGTATTAAAAAGAATATACCTTGACTGAATCGCTTTCGGTGAAATTTTAAGTTCATGGACAGAAAAAAAGTAATCAGATCTACCGGTGTTGTTGCCGGTTCGACATTTATAAGCAGAATATTCGGCTTTGTACGCGACATTCTGATCAGCAGTATTTTCGGCATGAATGACGTGAGCGATGCTTTTTACGTAGCTTTTCGAATACCGAACCTTTTCAGGCGTCTGGTTGCGGAAGGGGCTTTAACTATATCATTTATACCGGTGTATACGGATTATCTTCACAATAAGACCAGAGATGAATCGGAAATTCTTGCCCGCAAGACCGTTTCTGTTCTTATTCTGATTCTTTTCGCAGTTGTTTCTCTTGGTATAATTTTTTCGCCGCAGATCGTCAATCTTTTCGCCTATGGCTTTACAGATGACTCTCTTCTTTCGCTGACCGTATTGTTAAACAGGCTCATGTTTCCATACCTTTTTCTGGTGGGAATTGTGTCATTCTGTATGGGTTATCTGAATTCCAATAAACATTTTTTTGCGCCTGCTTTTTCTCCTGTTCTTCTGAATGTCGGAATAATCTGCGGTGCGGTTGTATTTTCGTCATTTTTCGAACAAAAAATCATGGGTCTTGCTTTCGGCGTTTTGTTCGGCGGTATAATGCAGATTCTTCTTCAATTGCCTTATATGAGACGCAGCGGATTCCGCTTCAGTTTTATGCCCGACTTTAAGGATCCGGGAATCAGGCGCATTTTCAAAATGATGACTCCCGCGCTTCTCGGGATTGCAATTTATCAGATAAATATTCTCGTTAATACGGCATTTGCCACGACCATTTTCAAGGGAGCTGTGAGCAGTATTTATTATTCCGACCGCCTTACTGAAATAGTTCTGGGTATTTTCGTTGTTTCTATCGCTAATGTTATTCTTCCCGAAATGAGCGCTAAGTCTGCTAAAAATGATGTCGAAGGGATGAAATCAATTTATGCGGGTGCTGCAGGCGCGTCGCTTTTTTTTGCGCTTCCGGCTTCAGCTTTTCTTATGAGTTGTTCGCTTCCGATAGTTTCGACATTTTTTGAAAGAAATAATTTTACTCATAATGATTCTATATTAACTTCACAGGCCCTTTTTTACGCGGCAATCGGACTTTCTGCTGTTGCTCTTGTGCGCGTTACCATGCCGGTATTTTATGCCGTAAAAAATACAAAGATTCCGGTTTTTACTTCGTTCATTTCTCTTGTTGTAAATGCCGGTGCGGGATACCTTCTTATAAAAACAGATCTCCGTCATGCAGGTCTTACTCTTGCGGTAAGCATTGCTGCATTTGCGCAGATATTTACAGCTTTTATTTTCATGCGCAGAAAATTCGGCAAGGGCATGCTCAAGCCGGTTTTAGTCTCATTTGTTAAATCTTTTCTTGCTTCGGTTTTATTCGGTATTATACTATATATAATTCAATCAAAGATTGACTGGAGCGAGTGCCCGTTTTTGATGAAAGTATTCTGGCTTTTTGTGCTAATTTCGACGGGAGCAGCTGTATATCTTTCAGCGGCGTTTATTCTTAGAATAAAAGAGATCCATTACCTGTCTGTATTTTTAAATAAGATCAGGAGGAAGTTTCTGTGAACATTAAAGATTCCATAAGAACTATTCCGGATTTTCCGAAAAAAGGAGTGATGTTTAGAGACCTGACAACTCTTTTTTCTGATCCTTCGGCGTTTGCTGAATCCGTTGAGCTGATCGCCGGCTTCTGCCGCTCAAAGGAAATTGATTATATTGCCGGAATCGAATCGCGCGGGTTTATCGTCGGAAGCGCGGTTGCATTGAAACTCGGCAAGGGTTTCATTCCTGTACGCAAAAAGGGAAAGCTTCCCGGCTCTGTTATTTCGCAGACCTATCAGCTTGAATACGGAGAAGATACAATACAGATTCATGATGATGTTATTTCTCCGGGAAAGAGAGTTCTCATTGTGGATGATCTTCTTGCTACAGGCGGAACCGCTCTTGCATCTGCGGAACTGATCGAAAGAGCAGGCGGAATTGTAGCTGGATTGGCTTTTATCGTCAACCTGCCTGATTTAAAAGGTGATGAAAGACTGAAAAAAAGAAGTTATGAAATATTTCACATTTGTTCCTTTGAAGGCGACTAATTAATCTTGACACTGCATGCGCTCCAAATATGTTGACTGAGAAGGTGTATTGCACTTTTTTAAAAGAAAATATTATATGAGGTAGGTTTATGGCAGTAAAAGTGGCTATTAACGGCTTCGGAAGAATCGGAAGAATGGTTTTCCAGGCTATCTGTGACCAGGGACTTCTTGGAAAAGAAGTTGATGTGGTTGCGGTTGTTGACGTATCGACTGATGCGGATTATTTCGCATATCAGATCAAATACGATTCAATTCAGGGAAAATTCAAGCACGAAGTTAAAACAGAAAAAAGCGATTCTTCTAAAGAAGAAGCTGATGTTATCGTTGTTAACGGACACAAAGTTAAATGTGTTGCAGCAGTTAGAAATCTTAACGAACTTCCTTGGAAAGCTCTTGGTGTTGATTATGTTATCGAATCAACTGGTCTTTTCACTGACAGCGAAAAAGCTAAAGGACATCTTGAAGCAGGCGCTAAAAAAGTTATCATTTCCGCTCCTGGTAAAGGCGATGTTAAAACTATCGTTATGGGCGTAAACGAAAACGAATACGATCCGGCTAAACACAATATCGTTTCTAACGCTTCTTGTACTACAAACTGTCTTGCTCCGCTTGTACATGTAATCCTTAAAGAAGGTATCGGAATCGAAACTGGTCTCATGACTACAATTCATTCATATACAGCTACTCAGAAAACTGTTGACGGTCCTTCTAAGAAAGACTGGAGAGGCGGTAGAGCTGCTGCAATCAATATCATTCCTTCTACTACTGGTGCTGCGAAAGCTGTTGGTGAAGTTCTTCCTGCAACTAAAGGAAAACTTACAGGTATGTCATTCCGTGTTCCTACTCCTACTGTGTCAGTTGTTGACCTTACTTTCACAGCTGCGAAAGACACTTCAATCGAAGAAATCGATTCTCTTCTTAAAAAAGCATCTGACTCTTACCTCAAAGGTATTCTCGGTGTTACTGATGAAGAGCTTGTTTCTTCTGATTTCATACACGATCAGAGATCTTCGATCTATGATTCACTTGCTACTCTTCAGAACAATCTTAAAGGAGAAAAAAGATTCTTCAAGGTTGTTTCTTGGTACGATAACGAGTGGGGTTACTCAAACCGTGTAGTTGATCTTCTCAAACACATGGTAAAAAAAGGTTAATTCCTTTTTTTGATTGAATGTAAAAAGCCGCAGGAAACTGCGGCTTTTTTGTTATCGTTGATTGAAAAGAAAGGCTTAATTTGAATTATTTTAATTCATATTTGTGCCTGAAATTATTTTAGCGCCTGTTTTTACTGCTGACTCGAAAGGAGCAATGTCTTCATCTCCGTCACCGGTTGAGATTGACCATTCTTGATGATAAAGGAGGCAGCATAATGTTGATGATCCGAAAACTGGGCACCCGGTATTTGCTTCCGTAGGTGCGAACTTTTCTGATCCATCCATTATATTATCATCGTTTGTATCGGTCCACATTGTTAATATAATTGCACTTCCATCTTTTGGTGATGTAGCGTTTTCAAAATTGATATCAAGAGAAAAAGCTTTTCCAGTATTTGGTACTATTCCAAGATCTACAACATTTGAAATAATTTTAGCACCATCGGTTGACATAGAAGCGTACTCGGGATAATAAACTGCTGCGAGTTTAACATTTGCCGGAGCATTTCCGGAGCTTGTTGTAAAAACAGCTGATCCGCTTATTGTTCCGGATTTAAGTGAATCGTCACCAGAATCGTCGCAAGCTGTGAAAACTGCAGAAGCTGAGATAACGATCATTGTTAAAATAATATTAAATTTCATAAATAACCTCTAATAAATTTGGAGTATATTAAATAATAATGTCAATCTAATTAATGCATGAATAATTAAGACTTGGATCAAAAAGATATTTAAGTTTGGAATAATTTTAAAAATTTATCTTAAAATAAGTACAAAAAACCGCCTGTTATTTGCAAATTCTGCTTTGCAAATAACCGATTTTGTTGTAGCAGTAATAGGTTTGAGGTTTTATGGAATATGTTGCAGATTATTTAGAGGATGCGAATTTATTTTTAAGTTTTAATGAACTTGCTGCTAAAACTTTTTCTTTGGATTTTTCGGCATGGAAAAATTCAGGATGCTGTGACGGAACTTATATCCCGCATTCTTTTGTCCATGAAGGAAGAATAATTGCTAATGTCTCGGTTACTAAAACGGAAATGATGATTAACGGCAAGGAAGTTAAAGGAATTCAGATAGGAACTGTTATGACAGATCAATCATTCAGGGGACGCGGACTTTCCCGTAAACTGATTGAGTCTGTTCTTGATGAATATTCATATGCTGAATTAATTTATCTTTTTGCTAATAACTCGGTTCTAGATTTCTATCCTAAGTTCGGTTTTGTTTCTTCTGATGAATTTATTTATTGCAATGAAAATATTACGTCATTCGAAATCTTAAGCGGTAAACGGCGTTTATGCGGAGGAAACCCGGAAGATATTTCACTTTTGAAAGATAAACTGTCTAAACGTAATTTTCAGTCAAAATGTTTCGGAGTGAAGGGTTCTGTTTCTGTTCCGCTTTGGCATTTTCTGAATACTTATACAGATGCGTTTCATTATATTTCACCTCTTGATTGTGTTGCGGTTTATTCGATACTTAATGATGAATTGCAGCTTTATGATATTATTTCAGAATCGCCCTTGAAGGCTGTTGATTTGATTCCTTATATTATTGAAAGCGGCGTAAAAAAAATTATCTATCATTTTATGCCGGATGATTTTGATTCATGTGCCGTGCGCGGCGGGAAGTTTGTTTATGATAAAATGTTTTATCTCGGAAGGAATATAAAACTGCCGGATGAGCTTAAGTATCCGGCAGTTTATACTGCGTGAGTATTATTTTCTTATACCGTAATTTTCTACAATGAAATCAATATCTTTGTCTCCGCGTCCGGAGAGATTCACGAGAATCGACTGGCGCGGATTATCTTTGGCAAGTTTCATCGCATAAGCTACGGCATGAGAGCTTTCGAGCGCAGGAATTATTCCTTCCTTGCGGCTTAAGTCGAAGAAGGCGTCAACACATTCACTATCTGTAACAGATGTGTAATTAACTTTTTTCAAATCGTGAAGCATGGAGTGTTCAGGACCAACGCCCGGATAATCCAGTCCGCTTGCTATAGAATATACTGGAAGCGGTTCGCCTTTTTCATCCTGAAGGAGATAGCATTTGAATCCGTGAATGATTCCTGGTTTTCCATATGTTATAGTCGCGGCATGATCGCCGATTTTTGTTGATCTTCCAGCCGGTTCAACACCGTAAAGCTTGCAGTCTGCATCATCGAGAAATGCCGTGAACATTCCCATTGCGTTACTTCCGCCGCCGACACATGCTACGACGTTGTCAGGAAGTTCTCCTGTCATTTCAAGAAATTGTTCACGGGCTTCAATTCCTACAACTCTCTGAAAATCACGTACCATCATCGGAAAAGGATGCGGCCCGACGACAGAACCTATGCAATAGATTGAGTTAACCGGATCTTTGAGATATGCTTCAAATGCGGAATCAACAGCTTCTTTAAGTGTTTTTAATCCATGTGTTACTGAAACTACGGTTGCTCCGAGGATTTTCATTCTGACGACATTCGGATGTTCCTTTGCTATATCGACTTCACCCATGTGAATTTCGCACTCGAGTCCAAAGTATGCGGCAGCTGTTGCAAGAGCAACTCCATGCTGGCCGGCGCCTGTTTCTGCGATAAGTTTTTTCTTGCCCATGTATTTTGCGAGAAGAGCTTCTCCCATGCAATGGTTGAGTTTGTGAGCACCTGTATGATTGAGATCTTCACGTTTGAGATAAATTCTTCCGCCGAGTTCGTTTGACAGGCGTTTAGCGAAATAAACAGGAGTCGGACGTCCCTGAAAATGTTTGCGGATGCTTCTAAGTTCTTCTATGAACTGGTGAGACTTGCTGATTGCGTAATACGCGTCTGTGATGCGGTCCATTTCCTTTTGAAGTTCAGGCGGAATGAAGCTGCCTCCGTATTCGCCGAAATATCCTTTTTCATTCGGAGTGTTTTTGAAATAATCTCCCATGGTTTTCTCCTTTCCGCGGTATTTAAACACGCTGTTATATTCCAGCCGCATATATTTCAGCGGTATTGATTTATCTTTGAACCCGCTGAAATAAAATCAAGCGATTTTAACAGAGTTAACCTGGTTAAACGGTATTTTCAGCTTGTATTTCGCAAATATGATTGATATGGACTCTTTAATATCGGATAAAACAGTACGAAGTCAAAAAAACCGACTTCTGTAATACAAATCTTGAAATATATTTATTGACACTCTTATTCTCCGGAAAAATATCCATTCATTATGGAAAATATATTTGCAGACAGAATTAATGATGTTCCCAAGTCTTTTATACGCGAAATTCTCAAAGTAACCGTTCAGCCTGATGTTATATCTTTCGCTGGAGGTCTTCCAAACAGGGATTTTTTCCCGGTTAAGGAAATCAGGGAATCTTGCTGCCGGGTTTTGGATGAATCGGGTAAGGATGCCCTTCAATATAGTACAACTGAAGGATATGAACCCTTGCGAGAATTTGTTTCAAAACGTTATGCTGATAAAGGTATCAATATTTCTCCAGACGAAATTCTTATAACGAACGGTTCACAGCAGGGTCTTGACCTGATGGCCAAATCGGTTTTGAACGAGGGAGAAAATGTAATAATTGAACGCCCGGGATATCTCGGTGCTATCCAGTCTTTGTCGATATATAAGGCTAATTTTAAAACTGTTGATCTCGAAAATGACGGTCCCTGCATATCAGATGTAAAGAAAGCAATAGAATCAAATCCGAAATTGTTTTATGCGGTTCCGAATTTTCAAAATCCTTCGGGGATAACATGGTCTGATTCAAAGCGGCGCGAGGTTGCTGATGTTCTTTCCCCTAGTAAAACTGTTCTTATTGAAGATGATCCTTATGGAGAACTTCGCTTTATAGGAAAACCTCAGGAGTCCATGAAAAAGTATCTTGAAAAGAATACTGTTCTTCTCGGTTCTTTTTCTAAAATATTCGCGCCGTCATTCCGTCTCGGATGGATTGCCGCACCGAAAAGCATCTTTGAAAAAGTTATTGTTGCTAAGCAGGCAGCAGACCTTCATACAAATTATTTTTCACAGAGGGTTCTTTTCGATTATCTCAGAAATAATGATATTGATAAACATATTTCAACAATTCTTGCTGTTTACAGAAAACAAAGAGAGGCGATGGTAAATGCGATAAAGAAATATTTTCCTGAAGAAGTTGAATTTACCGAACCTGAAGGAGGAATGTTTCTCTGGGTTAAACTGCCGCGTCATATCAATTCGCTTGAGCTTTTTGATATTGCGATTAAGGATAAGGTTGCATTTGTTCCAGGTGATCCTTTTTATCCTTCTAATCCGGATAAGTTTACCATGAGACTGAATTTCAGTTGTGTAGATGAAGCTACAATCACAAAAGGTATCGAGCGCCTTGCCGGCGCGATCAAGTCGGTGATGTAAATGAATGAATCGCGTAAACTTTATAAGCTTGCAGAAACCGCGGCTGTACTCCGCGCCG
>JAKJGA010000079.1 GCA_022704645.1 Spirochaetota bacterium | reverse complement strand
GCCTGAAAAAATATTAATTTTGATTCTTGACGCCTATAAAAAGCCCGGTATTTTCAGGTTCGGAGTTCATTATGAGTTTTGTTCATCTTCATGTTCATACCGATTATTCCGCTCTTGACGGAGCGATAAAGGTCGATGAGCTGATTTCATCAGCCGTGAAATATAAAATGAAAGCGGTTGCTGTTACCGATCACGGAAATATGGCGTGTGCAATTGATTTTTATCAAAAAGCCGTCGATGCCGGAATAAAACCGATCATCGGCCAGGAATTTTATATTGCTCCGAAGTCGCGTTTTGAAAAAACAAAATCCGAAGATGAGGATACTGCATATCATTTGATCCTTCTTGCTGAAAACTACGAAGGCTACCGGAATCTGATGGAGCTTTCATCGATCGGATATACCGAAGGATATTATTATAAACCCAGAATAGACAGAGAATGTCTCGAAAGATTTTCAAAAAATCTCATATGCGCAAGCGCCTGCATAGGCGGTGAGATTCCGCAATTCATACTTCAGAATAAAAAGGAAGAAGCAAAAAAAACCGCGCTTTATTACAAGGAGCTTTTCGGTCCGGGCCGCTTTTATCTTGAACTCCAGGATCACGGTCTAAAAGAACAGAAAATTGTTAACCGCGAACTTGCCATTCTTTCAAAGGAACTTGATATTCCGCTGATAGCAACAAACGACTGTCATTATCTTAACAGAGAAGACTCTTTTGCGCATGAGGTTCTTCTCTGCGTACAGACGGGAAAAACCATCTCGGATGAAAGACGTATGCGTTTTGACACCGAGGAGTTTTATTTTAAGACAAGCGAGGAGATGGCTTCGCTTTTTTCAGAATATCCTGATTCGATTTATAATACTGGGAAGATTGCGGAAATGATAAATATCGAGCTTCCTCTCGATAAACCGGTACTTCCCGTGTTTGAGGTTCCGGCAGGTCATACTCTTAACAGTTACATGAAGGAAATCGTAGATAAGGGAGCACATAAAAAATTCGGAGAGAATATTCCGGACAATGTGCGCGAAAGAATTGATTATGAGCTCAGTGTAATATTTAAAATGGATTTCGCCGGATACTTTTTGATAGTGTGGGATTTCATAAATCATTCGCGTGAAGTCGGAATACCTGTCGGCCCGGGACGCGGTTCAGCTGCCGGTTCAATCGTCAGTTACTGTATGGGGATAACACAGCTTAATCCGCTTGATTATAATCTGCTCTTTGAGCGTTTTCTTAACCCTGACAGAAAGGAAATGCCCGATATGGATATTGACTTCTGCGCCGAAAGGCGCGAAGAAGTCATACAGTATGTAAAAAACAAATACGGCGAAGATCATGTTTCGCAGATTATAACTTATAATACGATGGCTCCGAAGGCTGCCGTAAAAGACGTTGCACGCGTTCTTGATGTTCCGTTCAACGCGGCAAACGCGATAACTAAAATGATCACAGAGAAGACTCTAAATGATTCAATTCAAGCTTCAAAGGATCTGCAGAAATTCATCAAGGAAAATGAAGAAAACAAAAAGATAATTGATATATCCCTTCGCCTAGAAGGACTTCTTCGCTCATTCGGAAAACATGCGGCCGGAATTGTTATTTCAAAGGAGCCTCTGACTCACTATGTTCCGCTTTATAAGGATCCGAAGGAAGGAAGCATAATAAGTCAGTATGACAAGATTTTCGCTGAATCGGCTGGTCTTGTTAAAATGGACTTTTTGGGTCTCAAGAATCTTACTGTCATTGCAGGCGCCGTAAATCTCGTACGCAAATACAAGGATAAGAATTTTGATATAGAATCAATCGCGATTGACGACAAGGAGACTTTTGAGCTTTTGAGAAAAGCTGAAACGGACGGCGTTTTTCAGCTCGAATCTCCAGGCATGCAGAATCTTCTGCGGCGTCTCGGACCTACTGAATTTGAAGACATCATCGCCTGCGGCGCGCTTTACAGACCGGGTCCTCTTAAATCGGGAATGGCTGACCAGTATGTTCAGCGAAAGCATAATGCTTCGCTTGTAAAATATGAACATCCTGTTCTGGAACCTGTTCTGAAGGATACTCTCGGAGTTATCATCTATCAGGAACAGGTAATGAAAATATCCCAGGTCATGGGTGGTTTCACCATGGGCGAAGCGGACAAGCTCCGTAAAGCCATGGGAAAGAAGAAGATGGAAATCGTAAACGAGATGCGCGACAAGTTTCTGAAAGGTGCGGAGGAAAAAAAGATTTCGGCGAATATCGCAGAAGAAATATACGACGCCATGAGTAAATTTGCCCAGTACGGTTTTAATAAGTCACATGCGGCTGCATACGGGCTTGTAACTTATCAGACGGCATATCTAAAAGCTCATTACAGAACCGAATATATGTGCGCGCTTCTATCGGTTTATATCGGTGATCAGGATGATGTCAAAAAATATCTGACTGACTGCCGCGCCGGCGGAATTGAAATACTTCCGCCTGATGTAAATAAAAGTTACTATGGTTTTTCAATCGAAGGTGATAAGAAAATCAGATTCGGGCTGAATGCTGTAAAAGGTATGGGCGAAAAAGCCATTCAGGAAATAATCGCCGCGCGTGAAGCGAATGGCGAATTTAAAACACTAAGGGATTTTCTTGAGAATGTTGCGCTTTCGGCTTTGAACAAAGGTACGCTTGAGGCTCTGGTCAAAAGCGGTGCGTTTGGTTCAATTGAACCGAACAGGGCAAAGCTTTATACTTCCATCGACAGAATGACTGATGCCGCGAAAAGATTTCAGAATGAAAAAAAATCAGGTCAGGCGAATCTTTTCGGTTCGGCTTCTGTCGATATTGAACTTCCGAATATGACCGATTTTCCGGATTCTCTTAAGTTGTTATACGAGAAGGAAACTCTGGGTCTTTATATTTCAGGTCATCCGCTTGAAAAATATGAACGCGAGATACGTGCTTTTTCGAGCTGTTCGACAGCCAAGCTTGAAGAAAGGACTGAAAGCGTTTCGCTTGTAGGTTTGATTGAAAATGCCCAGAAGAGAATTTCGAAAAAAGGTAAAACATATGTAACGGCGCTTCTTGAAGACCTTGACGGAGCTGTTGAAATATTCATCTTCGAAAAGGTTTTGAAGAAATATGAGGAAATTATTTTTTCGAATGAAGTTGTTATGGTTTCGGGAAAGATTGACGCGGAAGATGAAGTTAAACGCAAGATAATCGTCGATGATATAATTCCGCTTAAGCAGGCGAGGGCGAAGGCGATATCGGCGGTTCATGTAAGCATCGATCCGATTTTTGTAGATGATGAGATTCTTGAAAAAATCAGAAGCGCGATTGAAAATAACAGAGGCAATTGCCCTGTTTATTTCCATGTCGCGAACCAGTATATCCCTGAGAAAATAGTCAGAGCAAACGGGTTTTATAATATAAATCCGACTGATTCTCTGCTCAACACTCTTTCGGAATGCCTTGGAGATGATTGTGTACGTTTCAGCTTCAAAGGCTGTGCTTAATTTATTCTTTTGATATGAGTCTTTAATAGCGAATAACCCGGCGATGATGAAAGAATTTTTTCATTGGGCCCGGTGGCACACAGATAAGCACCGGCAAATCTGTTAAAGAGCTTATTCATAAGATTTGCCGTGCTGATTGCGATTGAATTGTCTATTCTGCAGTTGTCGCGCAGATAAATTCTGAGTTCATCTTTATATGTGATGATTCTGTTTTCGAGAAGCGTTCCGACTGTCATGATTATTTTGTCGTTTATATCAAGCAGATTTGAACTTCCCCATTCGCCGATTATTGTTATTTGAGAATCGTTTAGTCCGTCATAGATTCCGCTGTCATTTATCATTTCACCGTTAAGAATGATCTTTCCGTCTTTTTTTTTGAAGACGACATCTGCTTTCAGGTTGTTATTTTTTTTGATAACAGGGGCGGCTTCAATTTCTTTTTTGACTTCGAAGCTGATACGTTTTTCTATGCTCTTGAAATAGAGCTTCATTTTGGTATTTATGTGTTCTGTATTTCCATCGGTTTCGATGAAGTTTAATGTAAAAAGAGAATCGAACCTTTTTTTGTCGCTTCTGAATGCTTCAATTACGCTTTTCATCGGCTCATCGTGAAACTTCATGCCTGAAAAAAACAGGCTGTGATCCGCTTTCAGTTTTCTTATCAGATCGTGATCGTAATGCCGGTATGGAATCATAAAGCTTATGTTGAGATTCTCAAAATCACGCGACAGGGACAAAAGCATGAATGCGGAAATGACCGAGCGGAAAAGCTCGGTTCTGTCCTCATGTTCACTGTTATGAATTGTGTTGTGGTAACTCATAATTATTATAAACGGCGGTGCCTCTGTTTTTGAAAGTGCGACTATTTCTTCCTGAATGAAGGCAAGGGTACCGTTCTGGCGCAGTTTTAGCCGGATGCTTTCAAGACTTGATAATTCAGGCACACCTGCCGGAATTATGTTTTGCTCCGAAAGTATGGTTTCGACACGGTTCTGAAGAAACTTGTCTTCAAGAAGAATTATTGCTTTATTACTGTATCTCATTTGACAAATCCATGCACTATATTTAAGCATATAATCAGGAAGAATCAAGAAAATTAAGGTGAGCCATGAATGCATGTCCTGTTTGCGGCGGAAAAAAATTCAGGTTTCTTTTTGATAAGGAAGGCAGCGGAAGAAAGATATTTTCTCTTTATAAATGTGCCGGATGCGCTCTGGAACTTCTGCGTCCATTCCCTTCCGATGCGGAAATTGACGGCTGTTATCAGGGAGATTATTTTACGAAACGTACTGACCGCGGGTATGATGATTACTTTTCCGAAAAAGTCCGTTTGGAAATTGAGAGAGTTTTCAGGCTTAATCTCCGTGATCTGGATTTTGATGATTATGAAAAAACACTCGAAAAACCTTTTTCTCTCGATATAGGCTGTGCGGCCGGTTACTTCGTCGGTTATATGTATCAAAGGGGCTGGAATTCCTGCGGCATTGAAGTCTCTGAGCCATGCGTCGATTTTGCCAAAAAAAATAATCTCAATGTAATTAAGGGAGATTATCTTCAGACGGAATTTCCTTATAAATTTGATCTCATAACAATGTGGGCGACGATAGAACACCTGAAGAACCCGGATAAATTTATCGAAAAAATATTTCATGATCTCAAACCGGGCGGAATGCTTATTGTTTCTACATGCAGAAGGGGAATATCTTTTTCAAAACTATTCGGTAAAAAATGGCGTTTCTATAATTTCCCTGAGCATTTGTGTTTTTTTAATTCTAAAAATCTCAAGCGTCTTATATCTGAACGCGGTTTTTCTGTGAACAAAACAGTTACTTACGGAAGCGGGATCGGCAAGGGCCGTGACGTAAAAAAGAAGATTGCCGATTTTTTCGCTAAAAGATTTTTTTTAGGTGACATGATTCTTCTGTCAGCGCAAAAGAATCTGGTTCCGGAGGAGTTGGAATGTTTACAGAAGGAAGGATTGAAAGAGTTCGTAGTATTGTCGCCGAAGCGAAATTAGCCGGGAAGAAAACGGCTCTTGTTCCCACGATGGGAGCGCTTCATGAGGGTCATTTGTCTCTTGTTCGTGCCGCGAAGGAAAAAGCGGATTTCGTTGTAATGAGTATATTTGTCAACAGAATTCAGTTTAATGACAGCAATGATTTTGCAAATTACCCTAAGACACTTGAAAATGATTTGAATCTTGCCCGCGAAAACGGTGTCGATCTTGTTTTTATTCCTGACGAGGATGAGATATATCACGATCATAAAACATATGTGGATGTTGAAGGTCTTACCGAGGAGCTGTGCGGCGCGCACAGACCGGGTCATTTTCGCGGAGTGTTTACAGTAGTTTCAAAGCTTTTTAATATTGTTCAGCCTGATATTGCCGTTTTCGGACAGAAGGATATTCAGCAGGCGGTATCAATTGAAAAAATGGTGAGTGATTTAAACTTTCCGGTAGAAATAATAATTGCACCGATAATACGAGAGAATGACGGTCTTGCCAAAAGCTCAAGAAACGTCAGACTTGATGCAGTTCAGCGGAAAAATGCGGTTTCGATTTATAATGCGCTTTCTTCAGTTCAAAAAATGATTGAAGGCGGTGTTTGTGATTATCAGAAGATGTATCATGAAGCCGAAAAAATAATTCTGGAAGCCGGTGCTGAAAAAATAGATTACATAACTCTTGCTGATTATCATTCCCTCAGGCGCATTGATAGGATTAAGCACAAGGCGGTTTTTGCTGTTGCCGCGTATTTCGGCGGAGTCCGACTCATCGACAATATGATAATAGATTTTGACGGAGAAAAAATAAAATGCGTTCTTTGATTATAGTTTTAACTGCTTTGGTTTTGTGTTCGTGCAATTCAGCCGATGATGTTTATAAAAAAGCTGTCAAAGCTTATGCTGAAAAAGACGCTGCGGCGTTTGAAAAATGTTTAAGCAGTTCAAGCTTAAGTAAAACAGTTTCTGCTATCGAATTGATAAAACAGCTGTCTCCTGAAGCGAAAAAGGAACTGCAGGCCGGTTCAAAACATAAGATGAAAGACTCTTCAGTAAAGGAATATCTTTTATTTCAAATGAACGTGACGGGTGGAGACAACAGTTTTGAAGACCGATTCGGCAGTAAAATCAAAACCGTTTCTGTGAATGGGGACGAGGCTGAAGTCCTTAATGAAAACGGTGTTATTGTTAAACTGGTAAAAGAAAACGGCGAATGGAAAATTGATTTATAAATTCTGACTGATGATTGTCATTATGCTGATGACAATCGCCACTTTTCAGACTATTTATTTTGTGTTTTCTTAAACATAGAGAGGTTTAAATGAAAACTAAAATAATAGTTATAATATGTCTTTTATCTGCGGCAATTTCGTGTTCGAAAAAGCCTGAAATTCCAGGCATTATGATTTTTAACTACGGCAGTATTCCTCAGACGGAAATTGAAACTGTTTCAGGCACAAGAATTTATATTGATGTTGCCGATCCTCAGATGGTAATCAAGCCGCCGAAAGCGGGAGACATTCTTCTGATTACACATTCTCATCATCCTGATCATTATAATTCCGTATTTGCGGATTCTTTTCCCGGCAAAAAACTAATTGCTGAAGAAGGGAAAATTGAAGACGCCGGATATAAGATTACCGGATTAAAAGCCCTTCATAATACGGGAGATCAGTATCTTTCGAAGGGCGGAACAGATTATATCTTTTTGATCGAAGCTGACGGCGTAAAAATAGCTCATTTCGGTGATATCGGTCAGGAGAAGTTTACTGAGGAGCAATTGCCGTTTTTGAAAGGGCTTGATGTTGCTCTTATGCAGTTTGAAAATCAGTATAGCGGTATGCCTGCCGGAAGCGATAAAGGATATAATCTCATGAAAGAGATTCAGCCTAAAATTATTATTCCGACTCATATTCAGGATGTTTCAATAAAAAAAGCCTGCGGAATATGGAAACCCTATTTTTCTGTTAAAAACGGCGTAAAGATAACGAAAGACATTTTGCCTGGTTCAACTTCATTCATACTCATGGGATATAATGGTTCTATATATTCGAAAGAGTTAAATGCACAGCAATGGGATAACTGAAAATAATATTTCTTTTTAGAATGATAGTTATAACAGCGCGGCGGAAAGCCGCGCTGTTTGTTTAAGTTCAGAATTTATTTGCGATCATAAAAAGCTTGCTTATTTCTGCTGTTTAATCTTATTAAATGATAAATATTCATCAGGAAGAAGTTATGAAAATATTATTTATCGGCGGAACGGGAACTATCAGCCGTGCCGTATCTGAAAAGGTTCTTGAAGAAGG
>JAKJGA010000078.1 GCA_022704645.1 Spirochaetota bacterium | reverse complement strand
CGATAACAGAATGACGTATCTGAAAAGAGAAGTTATGGCAGCTGTTGCTTCTCTTTTTTTTGAAAATAAACTGAAAGAAGAAATTAACCGTATTCCGACAAAAATAATTCCGCGCAATTCAGTGTCTCACAGATGCTGCGTCGAAAAAGACCGCGAAATAATCAGACAGAGAGTAATTGCATCACTCGGTTTCGGCCTTGAAGACGAAAAGCTTGTCGACGAAAGTCTGCTTTCGGATTTTGCCGAAAAAGCTCTTGATAGAATTTCTCCGGATGAACAAATTCTTTCATTTATTGACGAGGCATGCAAGGCATGCGTCAGAGTAAATTATTATGTAACGGAAGTTTGCCGTAACTGTGTTGCCAAACCGTGTATTACAAATTGTCCTAAGGGTGCTATTTCAAGTGATGAGAAAAAGGCTAATATTGACAGCTCAAAATGTGTTAACTGCGGACTCTGCCTGAAAATGTGTCCTTATCACGCGATTGTTTATGTCCCTGTTCCGTGTGAAGAGGCATGTCCCGCAGGCGCAATCAGCAAAAATGCTTCGGGTAAGGAAGAAATAGATTATAATAAATGTATTCATTGCGGTAAATGCATCAGAGCCTGTCCTTTCGGGGCAGTTGTTGAAAAGAGTCAGATTGTTGAAGTTTTAAAATCGTTAACAGGTTCAGGTAAAACAACTGCGCTGATTGCGCCGGCAATTGCAGGTCAGTTTCCATTTTCTATGAAACAATTGTCAGCAGGACTTCGTGAAATCGGATTTGATTATGTGGTAGAAGTTGCTCTCGGTGCTGATATAACTGCAGAAACCGAGGCGGAAGAATTTATTGAGCGCATGGCCTCAGGAGACAGCATAATGGGAACAAGCTGCTGTCCGGCTTATGTTGAAGCTGTAAAAAAACATGCCAAAGCGTTTCAGAAATATGTTTCGCATGCAAAAACTCCCATGTCCTATACGGCGTCGATGACACGAGAAAAATTTCCTGATGCGGTCAATGTTTTTATCGGTCCGTGTATAGCGAAACGTCACGAAGGTTTGCGGGATGATAATGTTGATTATGTAATAACATTTGAAGAGCTCGGCGCACTTTTTATCGCAAAAGGAATTGATGTTTCTTCATGCGGTGAATCGGATTTTGATTTAGGATATGCTTCACCGCAAGGACGGAATTTTCCGGTAAGCGGAGGTGTCGCAGCAGCTGTAAAAAAAATACTGGAAGATAAGGGTAAAGGAGCAGAACTAATTCCGGCATATATCAACGGTTTTAACAAAAAAAGTATAAGCCTTTTGAATATATATGCTTCAGGAAAATCTCCAGGAAATTTAATTGAAGTGATGAGCTGTGAGGGAGGCTGTATCTGCGGCCCGGGAGTTATTGCAAATCCGAAATTTGCCGCAAATAAATTGAAAGAATATGTTGACAGCAAAGAGGACTGATAAAATAGAGTTAATATACTTAATAAAGTAAATGCTCTATGATGCTTTGGAGATAAAATGCGCCTTTCAGTTATTCTGTCAATGCTGTGTCTTGTTTTTCTGATTTCATGTTCTCAAAGCGATTTATGGAAAGAACTGACTAAAAACCCCGATTTGACGCCTCCGGTTGTTTCTTCAGTTTCGCCTAATGACGGCGAAACCGGTGTTGCAGTATCAGGCATGTCTATCAAGGTGCAGTTTTCTGAACAAATGAATTCTTCATCTGTTAATAAAGATACTTTTTATGTAGTAGATTCTTTAGGTCAGAAAGTAAATTGTGCTGTTACTGATTTTTCTAATTCTACAGTTTTCCAAGCTGTTCCGGTATCATCTCTTTCATTAGGCAGTGTATATACTGTTTTTATTTCAAAAGATGTCTGTGACGCTGCAGGAAATAAAATGAAAGATGATTATACCTTTTCATTTACAACTGCTGCAACACCTCCTGCTTCTGATGAAACTGATCCGGTAATTACCGTGACATCAGGAGGTTCTGCTCTTACAAATGGAAGGACTATAACACCAACTTCATCAATTACCATTGAAATAATAGAAGAGAATTATGACTATTGTGATTTTGTAACAAACACAACAATATTTAACAGTAATAATTACTTAGTGTCGAAAAATTATGATAATGTAACTCATAAACAGACAATCGTCATAACACCGGATTCCTTGCTGAAATCAGGAAACAATTTAATTTTTTGTGTCAGGGCTGTTGATCTATCAGGAAATGAAATGATAATAAGTATAACTTTAAATATTACGGCGCCTAAGACAAAGCAAAAAGCAATTTATGTTTCAACTGGAGGGGATGATATTAATAATACAGGTTCGGATGTAAATCATCCAGTTAAGACCATTACAGAGGGATTGAAATGTTTGGATTCTGGTAGTGCGGGTGAGTGTTTTTTGTATATTGAAACAGGGATATATTCAGAATCGGTGACAGTTAAAGATTTTATTAATGGAATTACAATTTACGGCGGATGTACAAATAGTTTTGCAGATACAGAGTCATTTTCTTCGAAATCATCTATTTCAAGTACAGGTAGTGGAATTTCTATTGATAATTGCTCAAATGTAAAATTATCAGGACTTTCAATTGTTACTCACGAAACACCCCTTGAACCTAAACCTGTTTATTCTAACATCACCGTTGTCACAACGCAAAAATTTGAAATTAATTGCTGTGATCTGCAGGGAACTATTGCGAGTGGATCTGAATATAAAGACGCTACTTCTTTACTGATAAATTCAGCGGCGAATGTTAAGATTACCAACTGCAAGGTTAGAACTAACTATGAGCGGACTAAATCTTATTCTGTTTCGGGGAAATTTAAGGGTATTGAAATAAAAGGAAATTCATCGGGGAGCGAGGTTTGTATTATTAATACCCAGGTGGCGACTGGTAATGCAGATTATGCTTCGGGTACATCTGTCTATTGCTTATATTATGACGGAGCAAGCAATAATGATAAAGTATATTTAGTAAATAATACTTTTGATCTAAGAGGCGGAAGTATTATGCAGTGTGTATTTTTTGAGAACTCTGTTGGAGGAGAATATTATTATGATTCCAACTTCGCACTTGGTCGTTTTAACACTTCATTGGAATATGTTGTTCATTTGTCCGATCCGAATATGAAATTTAAAAGTTTTTACGGTAATATAGCACTAACAAATTTTTCAAATCATAATAATTCAACCACTATTAATAATCCGGCGTGCGCATTTCATAATGATTCTGGGAATAATTATGAAAATGACTTCATTTCGTATTCTGCATTTGATTATTGTCCCAAAAGTACTTTGGGGCATTCAATCTCTGATGGATTCACAAATTGTATTGATGGTAAACCTTATAAAAATATGTTTCCCCAAAACACCTCAAGTGATTATTGCGATATGAAGGGGAATGCTCGCAGTACTTCGGGTTGGTGGGAAGTTGGAGCTTTTAATTAAGATCGATATTTTATATAAATTTATTACTTCCCTGCAAGCCGCAGAAGAAGATAGTATAATGAAATGAAAAAATAAAGTATGATGAAGGTTTGCTCGTAAACAAGCAAACCGCATGCAGATAAAGCAAAAACTGCGGTCAGAAGAATAAAGGGCGGAAAATTGATTTTCGCCGGTCTGCAGATTGTTATCATTCCGAAAATCAGAAAAGAAAAAACTGCCATGATGTATTTTTCTGCTTCGGCTTTTGCTGAAATGCTGTCAGAAATCAGAAGATAAGCTGCGAAAGCCATTCCGGCAGCCGAAAAGATAATATAAGGAAGTGTGCTGACGGTTTCTGATGCGCGCAGATATTTCTTGATTGAAACAGCGATGAATACCGAAATAGATACTATATAAATAGTTTCTCCGAGCGGAAAAGTTATAAATAATTTTTCGAGAAGGATAAGACCCATGAGAAAGAACCATGCCGAAAAAATGAGTTCTGTTCTTTCGGCAGTTTTCATTCTTGCTTTTACTATTTTTTCTATGTCTGCGAATGTGTTTTTACGCGTTGATTTCATTTTGTTTTCCGTATTTTGTTTTTAAACTGGTTAATCGTGTCAATATGGGCGTTGAGTTCCTGCAGCCCCTTATCTGTTATTTTATAAAAAGAGCGGGGCTTTTTGCTGATAAATTCTTTTCTGGATGAAAGAAAACCGGCAGTCTCAAGCTTAGAGAGACTTACGCTTAAATTTCCATCAGAGGCTGAGAGCTCTTTTTTGAGAAAGTTAAAATCAACTTCTTCATACATCGCGAGAACCGTCATAATAAAAAAACGCAGTTCTGATGTAAAAATGTGGTTCAGTTCATATTTCTTTTTTTCTGGACTCATATGTACTCCATAATCCCGGTAGAAAAAATCCCGACATGAACTGTACCGAAAATATTATCACTTCTGTGTTGTTATCCGGTTGTTTGAAATATGTGCCGGTGAACAGATAAACCATTGCTCCGGCTAAAAATGGAAGGCTTCTGAGATAAGCAGAGGTAATAAGAAGCCCCATGAACATTTCTATTGAGATGAAAGGCAGTATATATTTCGGCGGATATAATTCCATGACTATTGGAAGTACGAAAAAGAAAAGTATTGTTGAAAGGGCTAGAAATGCCCATATTCCGCTTATAATTAAAGACTGCTTGAAAACGAATCCTTGTTTCTTAAAACAATACTTTGTTAATGTCTGCTGAACTATTACACCTATGATTGTTGAAAAAAACCACAAACTGTAAATTCCTGTCAGGTAGACAATATTGCAGGTTAATGTAAGCCATATTCCCCAGAAAGCGAAATATTTTCCGGTAGAATCAAAATCTTTTTTTCTTTTGGAATAACCGGATGTTATTGTTGCCAGTTTTTTGTTTTTATTCATAAGTAAACTTTGTATTATAAAGTTTATTTGTCCAGAAATTTTTGAAGGATTTCCCAATAGCTTGACATTTGGGTCGGTGAAGACTAAAAGTACACCGGTATTACGATGAATAACAAAAAGGACATACTTAAATCAATTATAGCCGGAGATGCTCTTGGTTCTGTCTTTCACGGATTAAGTGAGGGACACATAAGAGCTAATTTTACGGCTGATGAAATTTACCCTGATACAATTAAGGCATTGAAAAAAAATGAATCTTTATGGAGAAAGCCGGCTCTTTATACCAGCGTTTCACAGCTTTCTGTTATCGCGGCTGTTCTTTCGTCATCGCGCAGAATTTCATCGGATTCTTTCTTTCAGTCATTGCGGTCGTCTCAGGTAAGCTCGATGCTTCCATGGGGTTGTTTCCGTCATCCTGACAGGGTATTTCAGATATATATAGAGTCTCAATCGGCAAAATTGCCCCTACCGGAGTTTCAGTCCCTGACAGTGCCCATTATAGCGTTTGCCGGTGCATATTATTATCCCGGCAAAATATCTTTTGATGATGTCATAGAATTTGCTGTTTCTTTTACGAAGGATGTTCCGACCGTGTGTTCGGCACTCATTCTTTCCGATATCGCAGGAAAAGACTGCGGGTCTGCGGTAAAAGCTCTTGCCGAATCTTCTGATTTTCTGCTCGGATGTAAGGATCTATATCCGCGTTTTTTTTCAGCCGGAATAAATCCGGATAAGGCGGAGAATTCATTATCGCTTTTCAGTGAAATATTTTCTAATGTTATAGGTAATGATTATCAGACTGCCGAGAAATATTTATCTGAGAAGATTTCAAAAATAACATCTCAGAATATAACACGTGCCACTGTTGAAAATGTTTATTCGTCGATTGCGATCGCCGCCGTTATCGCGGATTCGAATGATTCTTTCGCCGCTAATACCGCGGCTCATAAGGGCGGATTTTCGACACAGATAGCTTCACTTTGCGGTTTGTTTTCTGCTCTCCGCGGTTTTCCGGCAGATGATGAGTATTTTGATAAACTGATAAATAAAAAGCGCATGGTTGAAATACTGAGTCAGTTGGATTCCGGTAAAATAAAAAATGCATTTCAGTTTATTGAAGAATTTCTTTCGGATGAATATCCCCTGACTATCAAGGAAAACGAAGAATTTCAGCGTAAGACTAAGAATAAAGAAACCTCTAAAGCGTCCGACTGTAAAAAACGCCAGACTGAAGAAGAGCGTTTAAGCAGGCACGTCGTCGAAAGCTGGACAAAGCTCGACAGGGCAAAATATAAAAAAGAGAAAAAACGGAATTCCGATTACGATGATTATTCGTAATCGGGAGTGAATCCTGCTTCGATGGTTTTCCGGACTTTCTCTGCAACAGTATTGAGGTCTGCAGCTGAAGTTTCTTTTACTTCAACAGGCTGATGAATCACAGCTTTTACTTTTCCGTAATGAACAAAAATAGATCTTCGCGGAATGATTTTTTCTGAACCGGAAATTGAAACGGGGAGGACCGGAAGACCGAGTTCGGAAGCAAAATGAAAAGCTCCTTTTTTAAATGGACCTATTTCATTTCCGTGAAAGCGTGTTCCTTCGGGGAAAAATCCTACACATGTTCCTTTTGTCAGTCTTTTTTTTGCTTCACCGATGCTTGCTATTGCTTTTTTGGAATTTTTTCTGTCAATACCCATGTTTCCGAGTCTTTTCATGATGAAGCCGAATACAGGAATTTTAAGCAGTTCGGATTTCATAACCCATAGAATATCAGCGTTGAGAGATGCCCATAGAATTATCGGATCTGCATTACTTTTATGATTTGCCACCACGACATAAGATTTTGTTCTGTCATAATTTTCAATGCCTTCCGTAATGATTGTCATTCTCATCATAAAAGCCGTAAAATTATTATACAGCAGGATAATTTTTCTTCCGCGTTTTTCGCCCAGAAATATGGATGAAAAAAACGACACGAATGTCATAAAAACAAATCCTATAGGAAATATTGTATAAAGAAACGGTCTGTATAAAAAATATAGAAATCTCATGTTTTACTCCGTATCATAACAATCTTCATTGAACTGGGATTCTTGCAAGGATTTTTTGGCAGATATTCTAAAGTAAAAAAGACCGGTCTTTCGACCGGTCTTATCGGGGTTGACGAGGCTCGAACTCGCGACCTCATACGTGACAGGCATGCGCTCTAACCAACTGAGCTACAACCCCGTTTATATGAACAAACTATTTGAGGGTGAGTTTTTGTCAATTAAAATCATAAGGCGAAGTGAAATATTTTTTAATGTTCTCATTCTTTTTCGCTGAGGCGCTGTTTTAAAGCGCTTTCATTGATTGGAAGAGGGAAATTGACATCCTTTTCGCTTTCAAGCTGATTATCCCGGACTTCTTCTTTCCATTTATTTCTTTCAGCTTCGATTTTTTTTGCAATACGGTCAACTGCAGTTTTTATATCCGTATCCTGCGGATCAAGCAGATAGGCCTGTTTGTAATATGTCTCCGCCTTGAGAAGATCTCCTATATTTTCGTAACAGAATCCGGTGAAGAAAATTGTTTTTGTTTCCTGATTGTTCAGTTCAATTGCTTTTAAAAGATATTCAAGGGACTTTTGATATTCTCCGCGCGACATCAGAAGAATTCCCATCTGATAATTTACAAGATTGTTCGTAGGATTGATTTCCAGGGCTTTTGAGAAGTAGACAAATGCGGAATCGATATCCTGAACGGTAATTGCAATCAGTCCCAGTTTGCAGTTAGCATCAAAGTTTCTCTCATTAAGAACGAGAACAGCTTTGTAAAGGTTTCTTGCATCTTCCCATTTTTTTTCTTTTTCAAATAATTCTGCTTCTTTTATATATATTTTTTCTTTTGCTGAAAGAGTGTTTTCAAGATAAACGGAAAATATTTCAAAGCCAAGCTGAAATTTCTTTAAAGAAAACAAGAGCTGCATTTCTTTGTC
>JAKJGA010000314.1 GCA_022704645.1 Spirochaetota bacterium | reverse complement strand
TAATCGCGGAAATCGAAAGGAAGATAATAATCCTTTCTTCTCATCCAGATGATCTGCTTTTTAGCATACCGCCGTGTGTCATGTTTAATCATTTCGACTGCATAGTCAAGTGAAAGTTCGCCTTTCAGATATTTAATAATCTGAGAGTAACCGATAGAATTCATCGAAGCGCATTTTTCATCATAACCCATTGAAAGAAGCTTAACAACCTCATCAACGAATCCTTTTTCTACCATTTCATCAACCCGGTGATTAATAGCATCATAAAGCTTATCCCTTTCAGCTTCAAGCCGGATAAAGAGAAAATCTCCCGAAATCTTCGGAGTCCTCTTTCCCCAATACTCAGAAATCCGTCTGCCCGAAGCTCTAAAGACCGAAAGAGCACGTGTAATTCTCTGCCAGTCATTGGAATGAATCTTTTCAGCGGCATCAGGGTCTACCTCCATCAGTTGTTCATGCATGGAATCCCAACCCTTCAAATTTCCTTCATTCTGAATTTGCTGAATTATTGTAAAAGAAGCTTCGGGCGTAACAGAAAGACCTTCGAAAAAAGCTTCAAGATACATTCCGCTGCCGCCTACAAAAAGAGGAATCTTCCCGCGCGAAAAAATATCTTCTGATGCTGACAGAGCATCAGAAGCAAAATCCGACGCCTTATAAGGATACGACGGATCAACAATATCGATTAAGTGGTGTTTGACTTTTTGAAGGTCTGACTTTTCCGGTTTGGAACTTCCTATATCGAGATAACGGTAAATCTGAATGGAATCAGCGGATACAATCTCAAAAGTATCGGGATAAATCTCGCATAAATGCATTGCAGCGCGGCTCTTTCCGGATGCAGTTGCCCCGGAAAGAGCAATTATCTTTCTCATTATTCAGAAACAGGTTTATCCAGATTTTCTGAAATCTTTATCTTTTCATCAAAAATCAATTTCAAAATAACCGGAACGGTTTTCCATGCCGGAAGGTTTTCAGGAAAATTATCAATCTTGTCTTTTTTATCAACAGCCATCATAGATGCTTTGGTAAGAACGTATTTATTTCCTTTGTAAGACAAAAGCTTATCGAGAGGAAGAATCATTTTAGGCCCCCTGCTAAATCATTAATTTTATAAATCATCCGAGATGTTTTGATTTCTTCGGCACGCATAACTGAAAAGAAATCATTCTCCGCCGTCTCTAAAGAGTCATTGACGATAACATAATCATATATTCCGGCATAAGCGAGTTCGGCCGAAGCGTTTCTGATTCTCAGTTCTATGGTTTCCTGTGAATCCGTCGATCTTGAAAGCAGACGCCTTTTAAGCTCCTCCATTGAAGGCGGAACAATAAAAACGAATACACCCGCTATCTTTTCTCTTATGTTTTTTGCGCCCTGGACATCTATATCGAATAGTGGGATTTTTTCAGCGGCATGAATCCTGTCAACTTCTTTTTTGGACGTACCGTACAAATTGCCGTGAACTTCCGCCCATTCAAGAAATTCATCATTTTCTATCATTTTTTCAAAATCCTTACGGTCTTTAAAATAATAGTTAATTCCGTCCTTCTCTCCTTCGCGCGGAGATCTGGTTGTTGT
>JAKJGA010000313.1 GCA_022704645.1 Spirochaetota bacterium | reverse complement strand
ATCGCCGAAGGAATAGATTACGGAATTGCAATGAAAAACTATAAAATAATAATCGGTCATAATACGAGCGAAATGTCAAAAGCAGGACTAAAGGCAATAGCAAACAAACAAGTTCTTATGATAAGTCCCTATTCAGCTTCAGACGGGCTATCAGGACTAAATGACAATTTCATCAGAGTCATTCCGGCAAGCCGCAGTCAGGCGGAAGCAACTGCAAGATATGCCAAACAATCCGGCTATAAAAGAATATATGTTTTATATGATAAAACTAACATCGCGTATTCATCTACGTTCATCAAATATTTTTCTGACGAAACGGGAATTACTTCCATTTTACACAAAACTTTGCTTGAATCCGCTGATGAAAAAACTCTTACGGAAATTCTCCGCCAAAGCTCAATCCTTAATCCCGATTCTTTTCTTATCCTGACATCAGGACAAACTCTTGCCGTTATTTGCCAGTTGCTTAGAAAAAACGGTTTTCGCCAGCAAATTTTCGTCTCAGGTGCAGCAGCCAGCGAAGAGCTTATGGAAAACGCCGGCAAGTACAGTGAAGGTTTAATCTTCTCGCATTTTATAAATTTCAACATTGATTCCGAGAAAAGCAATGTCTTTAGAGAGAAATATTTATCAAAATTCGGAGAACAACCCTCGCTTGTTTCACTTCTCGCATACGACTCGATAATGATTTTAAAGCAAAGCATTGAAGACGATAAACTGGATATTGATGATGCTTCGGTTGATGAAATAAAAGAATCAATTATCAGAAAAAAGAATTTCTCTCTTCTAACGGGATCATTTTCAATAAACTTAAATGGAGACGCTGAAAGAAAAACTTATCTTTACAGAATCTCCAAGGGGAAATATGTTCTTATCGGAAATTAAATTTATTACCCTTTCAGCTGTTTTCATATTTTCAGCATTCTTCTTATCATGCTCCAATAATTCAATCAATATCGGAATTTCTTCAACTCTCAGCGGAAAAAATTCTGATCTCGGAATTCATTGCAAAAACGGTATTATTCTAGCTACAGAAGAAATTAATCAATCCGGTGTTCTCGAAAAAAGAAAAATCAGACTTTTTATTTCCGATGATAAAAATTCGGCAGAAGAAGCAGCGGCAATAGATTTAGATTTTATTGAAAAAGGGATAAATCTGATTATCGGACACAGTACAAGCGAAATGTCTAAAGCCGGATTATCTTTAATCAATGGAAAAGATTTTCTTATGATATCACCGTCTTCCAGCTCAGATTATTTTACTGACAGAGATGATAATTTTTTACGGGTCTGCTCTACCACCAAAAGTGAAGCTATTGCCGTAGCGGATAAAATTTCATCATCAAATCTCAAAAAGATTGTTATCATATATGATTCATTAAACAGAACCTATTGTGAATCATATATAGGTTTTTTTACTGAATATGCCAACTCAAAAAACATATCACCTTTTCTCGTAAAGGAATATGCTCTAACAGACAACCAAGCCATTGAAAATGCCGTTAACGACATAATCAAAACCAACCCGGATACGGTTCTTGCCCTTTTTTCAGCCCATGACCTGACAAGATTTGCGCAGAAAATAAGAA
>JAKJGA010000077.1 GCA_022704645.1 Spirochaetota bacterium | reverse complement strand
CCGTCAAGCATGGTTCGGGCAAATTCCATATAGTAATAGAGATCCGCTCTCCAGATTGTCGAAGCAAATAAGTAAGTAAATTTGAAAATTGCAATGGAAAGGAATAATATTCCGAAAGCTGTAAGGTGTTGCCTGATTTTCATTTCATCTCCTGATATTTTGAAGTTTATTTTTTACAGTTGAAAAAATCTTTAATACATGACGTTATTCTAACAACGTCTTTTTCTTCAAGCGCATAGAAAAAAGGAAATCGTAAAAGCCGCTCGCTTTCTTTTGTCGTGAATTTATCTTCTCCGTGCATCATGCCGCATCTAAGACCCTCTTCGGATGAGTGCAGCGGAAGATAATGAAAAACACTGTATATCTCAAGTTTCTTCAGGTATGTGATTATATCACTTCTCTGCGGTTCATTTTTCGTTTTAATGTAAAACATGTGAGCATTATGAATGCAACCTTCAGGTATTCTTCCGAATTCAATTGTTCCTTCATCAGCAAGAGACTGAAGTTCGCGTTTGTATGTTGCCCAGAGCTTAAGGCGTTTTGCAGTAATATTTTTCGATTCTATAAGCTGAGGATATAGAAATGCAGCATTAAGTTCTGACGGAAGATATGAAGATCCGATATCAACCCATCCGTATTTGTTTATTTCTCCGCGGAAAAACTGAGAACGGTTTGTACCTTTTTCGCGGATAATTTCCGCGCGTTTTACATATTGAGAATCATTTACTAAAAGCGCTCCGCCTTCACCGCATTGAATATTTTTTGTTTCATGAAAGCTGATAGTTCCGAATTGTCCGATAGTTCCGAGCTTTCTGCCTTTATATTCGCTGAGCAATGCCTGGGCTGCGTCTTCAACAACAGGTATTCCATATTTGGCGGATATCGCCATGATCTTATCCATTTCGCAGGAAACTCCGGCGTAATGAACAACAACTATAGCTTTTGTTTTATCAGTAATTGCTGACTCAATTAAATTCTCGTCAATATTCATAGTGTCGGGGCGGATATCGATAAAAATAAGTTTTGCACCCCGGATTGAAAAAGCACTAGCTGTGGAAGTGAAAGTAAAAGATGGAAGAATAACTTCATCACCCTGTTTTATATCAAGAAGAAGAGCCGACATTTCAAGAGCATGAGTGCATGAGGTTGTCAGAAAAGCTTTTTTGCAATCAAGTTCAGATTCAAGCCATTTTGAACATAATTTTGTAAAATCTCCGTCTCCGGAAAATTTCCCTATTTTAATAGCCTGATGGATAGATTCTTCTTCCTTGCCGGTTAAAACTGGTATGTTAAAAGGTATTTTATTCATGTTTTGCTCCGGTAGAATCATTTGCAGAAGCGTTTTCATTTGAAAACACAAATTTTTTAAGCATAAAGTAAAGAAATAAAGGGCAGATTGTTAATGCAAGAGCCTGTGCAAGATATGCGTTAATGTCGAAGAATTTCATCGTTGTTTTAACAAGCCCGTAGTTCAAAAGATAAGCGATTATATATACAGCAATAAAGGAAATAAAACGCTTGGTTTTGTAACCGTTAAAAACAAGTTTTGAATAGGATAAATAATTAAAAAAAGCGCCGATTCCATAATCAATTACAAGAGATAATGCCTCGTGTCCGGAAATCCAAAAAGCAGCGGCAAATATTATATAACCGACCAGAGTGTTTAATCCTCCGGTCAAAAGAAAACGTATAAATTCTGCATTCAGAAAATGTTTTATAAATTGCATTAATTTAGTTATGGCTGATTTCATTTCCGGTTAATGGTTTCTTTTATGACAAACGAGGGTTTATGATTAATGCTTAGAAAAATTCTTCCGATATATTCTCCAATAAGACCTAGTGACATCAGAATAAGTCCTCCTAGAAAAAGTATTAGAACTATCAATGAAGTCCATCCTGCTACTTTTTCGCCCTGGAAAAAATAGCACCAGATTCGGTATAGTCCAAATAAGAAACCTGCAACAGAAGTAATAAAACCTGTATATGATGATAATCTCAGCGGCTGAATTGAGAAACCTGTAAGAAGTTTTAAGAAAACACGGATTGATCTGATAAGATTGTAGTTTCCGCGTCCGCTGAATCTTGTATTGTGCTTCGCCGGAATCTGAGTGATATTCGCGGTTACCTGAAAGATAAGACCGTCAACATAGGGATAGATTCCATTGTAATTCAGAATGGATTCTGTTACTTCTTTTCGTATAATTTTGAAAGGAGAAAGATATATTCCTCGTGGTTTCGCTATGACATATTCAGCTATTTTACCATTAAACCAGCTTCCTAAATTTTTCCAGAAAGCTTGATGTTTTTCTTCAAAATTTGCGTAGCAAACATCATATCCTTTTTCTACCGTTTCAAGTAAACGGGGAATATCTGATGGAGAATGCTGCAGGTCATCATCCATTATAACAATATAATTACCTTTTGCGAAAGAAAGACCTGCCATGATAGCATTATCTTGTCCGGAATTTTTACGTAGGTTTATTCCGCATATGTTCTTATTTTTTTTTGCGGCAATCAGAATTTGATTCCAGCTATTGTCCGGGCTGCAGTCATTGACAAGAATTATTTCATGAGAAAGAGACTTAAGTGCAGACTTAAGACATAAAACCAGTTTTTCTATGCAGTTTTCACTGTTATAAACTGGGATGACTATGCTAAGTAATGGATTTGTTTTTTTCATAATTACGCTCAAACCTGAATGAGATTAAGTTTTACAGTTAAATGATGCAATACTTAATTGAGAAAGAAGGTTAAATTTGATGTAAGTTTGAAGTCAACAAAATTAATGAAAGATTTTTCAAGAAAGAAAGTGATACATGAAGGAAAAAGCTCCTTCCGGAGGAAAGAGCTTTTGTATTTTTTAACTGGTTTTCAGTTTGTCTTTGATTGATAAATCCAGTCCGGCTGAAACTCCGAGAATGCCCTGCGGGCAGGCCGGAATACATTTCATGCACATCATACATTCAGTGGATTTTACTCTTTCTCCATTCTTAATATATTGTGAAATCATAATTCCTGAAGGACATGCCTTAATACAGGCTCCGCAATCCGTACATTTGCCGGAATCGCCTTTTATTTTTAAAATGGAAATTCTGGAAAAATTTTTCAAGAAAATTGATGCAGGACAGATGTATTTGCAAAAAGCCCTGTTATCTTTTAGTATTACTGCAAGTACGATTCCGGCTAGATAGTAAAGAATGTTGCCGGCTGCAAACCAATAGACAGCATGAAGACTATTGTTCATTTCGGAGTCCGGATTAGAAGAATGAATCACATATCCAAATCCAAAAAACAGAATCAGAACAGCTGCAAGTGAAATGAAAAAAGACAGATATCTGAAGTGTTTAAATTTTCCTTCTTTCCATGCAATGTTTTCTTTGTAAGGCAGAAAGTCCAGAATGAAAGCTGTCCAGCATCCCCAGGAACACCATGCACGACCCGTAACTAAAGGTCCCAGAATTTTACCTACCATGTAATGAACAACTGCACCGCCGAAGAATCCGCTGACAACACAGAAAAAGAACCCTTCGATCTGAAGATTCTGTTTACCTATGATTCCTGCAAATACGGCAAGAGTCATACCGATTAATGCTGTCGATATTTGTCTTGGTATATTTTTGCCCTTGGGAAGAAGAGCGAAAAGAACCATGCATATAAATTGTACTGTTCCGAAAAAAAGAAAGACAGGGACGGGAGAGGTTTCTTTCAGTACAAAGATGAAAAGAGATGCGATCCCGATGAAAAAAAATAAAGTTGAAAAAGCAAGAAGTGAATATTTTTTGAATGAAGCTTTTATCATGATTATTCCTCCGAATAATCAAAAGATTACTCTTTCAAGTATTACTGTCTTTCAAAAATATGCTTTTTATTTACAGATTTATGCTTTCAATAAACAGGATTTCGGAAGGAAAAATGGGAAATAGAAAGACGATTGAAGCAAATAACAAAATTGCTCCAATCATCTTTCTGAATAATCTAAAGAAGTTTATTTATCGCCGCTGCGGCTTTTCTGCCTTCTCCCATCGCGAGAATAACAGTTGCAGCACCCAAAACTATATCTCCTCCGGCATAGACTCTGTCCATTGAAGTTTTACAGTTTTCATCAACAATAATGTTGCCGTATTTGTTAACTTCAAGTTCCTGAGTTGTCTGTTTGATCAAAGGATTAGATTCATTACCGATTGCGACTATTACGGTATCAGCTTCAACAACATGTTCACTTCCCTTAACCTGAACAGGCCGTCTGCGTCCGCTTGCGTCAGGTTCACCAAGTTCAAATGTTACAAGTTCAACTGCTTTAACGCGGCCCTTTTCATCGCCGATTATTTTAGAAGCGTTTTCAAGAAGTCTGAACTTTATTCCTTCTTCTTTTGCATGAGCAACTTCTTCTATTCGTGCAGGCATTTCTGCTTCAGTTCGTCTGTAGACAATACTTACTTCTTCAGCGCCCAGACGGATAGCTGTTCTCGCCGCGTCCATAGCAACGTTTCCTCCTCCGAAAACCATTACCTTTTTTGAAGGATAAATCGGAGTTGCTGCAGTGTCTTTCTTATATGCTTTCATCAGATTTGATCTTGTAAGATACTCATTCGCGGAGAAAACCCCAACGAGATTTTCGCCTTCAATTCCCATAAATTTAGGAAGACCGGCTCCTGTACCGATAAATACTGCAGAGAATCCGTCTTTTTCAAGAAGATCCTTCAGAGTACGGCTTCTTCCGACAAGAAAATTCTGTTTAATCGTTACATTCATTTTTTTGAGAGTTTCGATTTCATCTTCAACTATTTTCTTAGGGAGACGGAACTCCGGAATTCCGTAAATCATTACTCCGCCGGGTTTATGAAACGCTTCAAAGACTACAACTTCATGACCTTCTTTTGCGATATCAGCTGCTGCAGTAATTCCCGCAGGGCCGCTTCCTATTACCGCGACTTTTTTTCCGGTGGAAGGTTTAATTTCCGGAATAGATCTTTTGGCTTCCGATGCTTCCCAGTCTGCAACGAATCTTTCGAGACGGCCTATTGATACGGATTTATTCGGATCTTTGAAAATCTTTCCGACTGTACATTTTTCCTGACACTGGCTTTCCTGAGGACAAACTCTACCGCAAATGCTGGGAAGAAGACTGGCTTCTTTAATTACTCCGATTGATTTCTCAAAGTTTTCTTCTTCGATAGCCTTTATGAAACCAGGAATGTTAATCTGAACCGGACATCCTTCGACGCAGGGAGCTGATGCGCACTGAAGACAGCGGCGCGATTCAACAAGAGCCTGTTCGCGTGAATAACCCTGAGCCACTTCTTCCATATTGTTAATGCGGATTTTTGGATCCTGGGCAGGCATTTCCTGCAAAGGAATGGCTGTGCGTTCTTTGTTTGAAAGCGATTTATCTTTAATTTCAGATAGAATCAATTGTGCGTTTTTCTTTAATTCTTCTGCGCTTATATGCATTATAATTCTCCGTTATGAATTCTTTTGAAGCTGTTCAATTTGCAAATCAAGATGACACTTGTGATGGTCTTCTTCTTCTTTTGCTTTATATGAGCCCAATCGAAGCATCATGTTGTCGAAATCTACCAGATGCCCGTCAAATTCCGGTCCGTCAACACAGACAAATTTTGTCTGACCGCCTACGGTTACACGGCAACCGCCGCACATTCCTGTGCCGTCTACCATGATTGTATTAAGTGAAACAACAGTGTGTACACCATATGGTTTTGTTGTAAGTGCTGCAAATTTCATCATAATCGGCGGTCCGATCGCTACTGCGAGATTCGGTTTCGGATTTTTTTCACAGAGCTCTTTTAGGGGAGCAGTTACAAGATCTTTTCTTCCCTTAGATCCGTCATCGGTACATATTATCAGTTCATCTGCAATGGTTTTCATTTCTTCTTCAAGAATTATCAGATCCTTATTTCTTGCGCCGATTATTACTGTAACGTGGTTGCCTGCCTGCTTTAGAGCTTTCGCTATGGGATGAAGCGGAGCTACACCGATTCCGCCTCCGACGCATACAACTGAACCGAATTTTTCAATATGGGTCGGTTGTCCGAGAGGACCTAGAAGATTCTGTATTCTATCGCCTTCATTAAGCTTTGAAAGTCTATGTGTAGTATTTCCTACTGCCTGATAAATTATTGTTACTGAACCTTCTTCAGCATCGGCATCAGCGATTGTCAGAGGAATTCTTTCACCGAAATCTGTATCAAGCTGAAGGATGACGAATTGACCCGGTTTTCTTTCTTCGGCAATATGCGGAGCCGCTATTTTCATCATAAAAACGTCATCAGATAGCTGTTTCTTTAATATTATCCTGTTCATTCACACCTCGATTCATTGACATCGATTTTTATATTTTTATTGTTTTACGTAAAGAGAAAAATCCCGGCCCAAGGACCGGGATTTTGAAATAATCTTTGATTTGGATGTTTTTATACAACTCCCTGATCAATCATTGCGTCAGCAACCTTAACGAAACCTGCGATATTGGCTCCCTTAACATAATTGATGAAACCGTCTTTTTCTTTTCCGTATTTAACGCAAGCTTCATGGATGCTGCACATAATTCCGTGAAGTTTCTGTTCAACTTCCTCACGTGACCATGAATATCTCATTGAGTTCTGAGACATTTCGAGTCCGCTTGTCGCAACACCGCCTGCATTAGCTGCTTTTCCCGGAGCGTACATTATTTTTGCTTTTATGAAAACTTCAACTGCTTCAGGAGTCGAAGGCATGTTAGCTCCTTCTGATACGCAGATACATCCGTTTTTAACAAGAGTTTCCGCATCCTGTCCGTTGAGCTCGTTCTGAGTCGCGCTAGGGAAAGCCATGTCGCATTTAACGCCCCATGGTGTTTTTCCTTCAATATATTCGCATTTATACTTGTCAGCGTATTCCTTGATTCTTCCGCGTTTAACGTTTTTAAGCTCCATTACGAAAGCGAGTTTTTCTGCGTCGATTCCAGCCGGATCGTAGATATATCCGTTTGAATCTGAAAGAGTTACACATTTTCCGCCAAGAGCGTTTACTTTCTCAATTGTATACTGAGCAACATTTCCTGAACCGGAAACAACTGCCGTTTTGCCTTTCATTGAATCTCCGCGGGCTTTGAGCATTTCCTGAGCGAAATAAACTGAACCGTAACCGGTAGCTTCCGGACGGATAAGGCTTCCGCCCCAGTTTCTTCCTTTTCCTGTAAGAACGCCTGTGAATTCGTTGCGAAGACGTTTGTATTGACCGAACATGTAGCCGATTTCTCTTCCGCCTACGCCGATATCTCCTGCAGGAACGTCAAGATCTGCACCGATGTGACGCTCAAGTTCAGTCATGAAGCTCTGACAGAATCTCATAACTTCATTATCTGATTTTCCTTTTGGATCAAAATCAGATCCGCCTTTTCCTCCGCCCATTGGAAGAGTTGTAAGTGAATTTTTAAATACCTGTTCGAATGCAAGGAATTTAAGTATTCCGAGATTTACGCTCGGGTGAAATCTGAGACCGCCTTTGTAAGGTCCGATTGCACTGTTCATCTGAATTCTGAAACCGCGGTTAACCTGAACTTCGCCTTTGTCGTCTACCCAAGGAACTCTGAAAATGATCACTCTTTCAGGTTCAACCATTCTTTCGAGTATTTTGTGAGTTTTGTACTTAGGATTGCTTTCGATAAATTCTTCGAGATTTTCGATTACTTCCTGAACCGCCTGATGAAATTCTTTTTCACCGGGATTCTTGTCTATTACCTTCTGTAAAAGTGAATGAGACATTGAGACCTCCGTTATTTCGTGCAGCTTTGCTTCTTTGAATGTTAAATTTATGTTAAATTTGTCAATGAAAAGAGGGTATGCTCTATTTTCAATTGTTACAAATATGTTAAATAAAGAAAAGATTCGTTTCGTTTGTGTTAAATATTTTAATATACTTT
>JAKJGA010000076.1 GCA_022704645.1 Spirochaetota bacterium | reverse complement strand
CTCAAAAATAATTCCATTCCGCTTTTTACGCTTGAAAGCAGAACGCCGCTGAAAGAATGCGACATGATAGGATTCAATTATTCGCATGAACTTCTTGCTACGAATATTTTTCACATATTAAGTCTTTCGGGAATTCCCGTAGACAGAAATGAAAGAAGTGAAAATGACCCGATTGTAATTATCGGCGGAGAATGTTCTTCAAATCCGCTGCCGCTGTCTTTTGCAGCTGATATATTTTTTGCAGGAGAAGCCGAAGATAATTTAACTGAAATAGTTCAGCATATATTCGTATTAAAAAAGAAAGGAATTTCAAAAAAAGAAATAATCGCGTCTCTCGAAAAATTCGACAATCTTTTCGTTCCGGCAAATTCAAAGATAAAAGAATTATCAGGCGGAATTAAAAGTTATGACGCAAGACCTGTGCGCAAGGCATTTTTCAGGGGAGATTTACAGTATCCGAAAAAAAGTCTTGTTCCGTTGATTGCTATCAGTCAGGAAAAAAGCGTTACAGAAATCGCGAGGGGTTGCAGAAACATGTGCTGTTTCTGCCACGCGGGTTTTTGCACCATGCCTTACAGGGAATACAGTGAAGAAGTAATATTTCAGAACATAAAAAATCAAATAAAGAATACAGGGCTTAATGAGGTGACGCTGTCGGCTCTTTCTGTGAGCGATTATACGCGGATAGATTCGCTTATAAACACAATTATGCCGTATATAAATGAAAATGCATATTCGGTATCACTTCCTTCGATGAAGGTTGACAAGACTAATCTTCCGCTTATAAAAGCCGTTTCGGACGTGAGACAGTCGTCGATAACTTTTGCAGTTGAAACCGCCGACGATTATCTTAGAAGAAAAATTCACAAAAAACTTTCGATGGATGATCTCTATGAGATCATAGGCGAGGTTTTCAGGAACGGATGGAATCTAATTAAACTTTATTTTATGATTGGTCTTCCGGGATACAAGGAACACGATGAGGCTGAAAGCATAATTCAGGCGCTGACCAAAATTAATGAAATCGGCGGAAGACGTAAGAAGATAAACGTAACCGTCTCGCCTTTTGTTCCGAAACCGCACACTCCGTTTGAATGCGACGAGTTCGCTTCAAGCGAATATCTTCTTGAAACGGTTTTGAAGATTAAACGCGCACTTCCTAAAAATATTTCGATCAAGAATCACGACATATTTGTTTCACGTCTTGAAGCGGTAATATCCAGAGGAGATGCTTCTCTCGGGCCGGCACTTCATGAAGCATACAAGCGCGGAGCTTATATGGATTCGTGGGATGAATTTATTCGAAAAGATATCTGGGAAGATATAATAAAAGAATATAATCTCGAATCATATCTCAAAGAAAGAGAAGTTATTCCGTGGGAATTCGTTCAGGCTTCAAACCGCAAAATCATTTCTTATAAAAAAGAAAATCTGATGAGCAATGAAAGGTTATCAGTCAGAAAACGTGAACTTTCTATAGACAGGGAAAAACTTCGTGAATCATTCGAGAGATTCAAAGTCAGATATAATTCAGAAGGCAATTTCAGACTTACATTTCAGAAGAGGGATACTGCGAAATATTTTTCGCATAACGATATGCTCGATCATATACGCCGCGCGTTTACATCGGCATCGTTTCCTGTTTCTTACACTCAGGGATTTAATAAACACGAAAAGATCTCTGCGTCCTTTCCGATTCCGCTCGGTATTGAAAGTGAATGCGAACTGATAGATGCTGAAGTTTATACTTCTTTCGATTGTGATGAAATGAAAAATGAAATCAATGCATCGCTTCCGGTTGGATTAACGCTTTTGTCAATCGATAAGACTGCTAAAGCAAATCTCATGAGAATAGGTGCTTCTTCGGTTTATGTAATTAAAGGTGCAGATAATGAAAAGATGAAAATGTATTTGGAATCTGATTCTGTTTACATGAAAGAATCCAAAGGCAAAGTCCGCGAAATTTCAGTAAAAGAAGCCGTTCTCAATTATGAATTTAAAGATGATGCAGCGCAGGTTGAAATGCTCTGCGGAAGCATCCGAATAGATGATTTCATCCGTATGTTCGGAGAAGACGGCGTAGTTAACTGTGTTAAGATTAAACAGAATTTGTAAAGTTTCTTTGTTTGTCTATTTGTTTTGCGTTGTCTATTCGTCAGTGCGTTATGATATCCTTGTCTGCGCGGTTCTTCTATTTCATTAATGTCCGACTATGTCGGACATTTTAGCTTTTCTATCATTCATCTATAGCTTCGTTTTCTTTGTATTTTCTATTTGACATTGCTGCTTGTATTTTGTATTAAGCTGTTAAGTGCATTGGATTGAATGCACGTCTTTTTTTGATTCTATTTTAATTGTTTGAATTGGGAATAGTATTTCTAACGCGAAGAGTTATTGTATATTGCAAAAGACAGGTAAGTTTCGCTTGAAGGAGATTCGATTATGTTTAAAAAAATTGCATTCTTAATTATGATATTATGCGTTCCGGTTAGTTCAAGCAGTAAATTAGTAAAGCATAATGATAAAACTGTTTTTGATGACGTTACCGGAACAACTGTAATGGTTGATGGTAAAAAACATAATATGATAATTACTAATTTAAAATATCATTTTGCCATTGTATTGCCTTATTTCGATGATTATAAAATTCAAATTGATGAGCAAAATTATATTTTACTTGTAAACGGCAGTAAATTAAATCTCTCATTGGAAATTTTTAAAAATGAAGGTGAAGATACAAAAGTTTATTTAAATAATTTGGATAATTTTTATAAAAGCAATAAAGCAAAATATGGTATTGAGACAACTAAACTAAGTAAATATGCTAATGATTATATTTTAACCACATTGGTTGATGTAAGCTTAATAATGAAAAATAATTCATTTAAGGGGATTAAGCAGGTTAATTATTATACAACAAAAACTTATGAAAATGAAAGATTTAAATTGCACTTGTCGATCATTTCAAAAGATAAAATGAATTTGGATGATACGGCAATGTTTGATTACATAACAAAAGGATTTAATGTTGATTTTGAGAGAAAATAAAACGCGCGCACAGGATATCTGTTGTTGACGGATAAAGATCTATCAACCCCGGATATTTTAGCGCAGAACTCGCCGAACCGCTTTTAGCGAATTCGGCTCAGACAGAAACATGTGCTAAGAATAGAAATAAATATACCTTAGCCGGATTGTTTTTTATATTAACCTTTTCTTTCATAAGTGTTTTTTCAATTTAGATTTATTTATCATCAATCATTTTATAATATCATTATGTGTTTTGTTAATTCACTCAGTAATCATTTATCTTTATTCTTTTGTAAAATTCCTCTTAGTTTATCATTCCCTTATAATTATTGAACTCATCAATGATCTGTGCTAATATTTTATTAATTAAAGGAGGCGAAAATGGGAGTAAAAGCTTCGGAAATTACCGGTGAAGGAAGATTTTAGAAAACTGCGTTTATGATGTTTTTAATTGATTAATAATTTGGTTATAATGTTATAAGGAGGATATATGAGTATTGTAACCTGGGGAAAGGAATATGAAATCGGTATTCCGGAAATGGATAAACAGCATAAAAGATGGATTGAGATAATAAACAACTTTTATGACAATCTTGAGAGAACGAATGTTGATAATAAACTTAAAGAGATGATAAATGAAGTACTCGACTACACTCATTATCATTTTTCTGAAGAAGAGAAACTGATGAATTCAATCGGTTATTCAGAACTTGACGGACAAAAGAAAATGCATGAATCGATTACGGCAAGGATGAATGAATACAAAAGAAAAATTGAAAACAACGAGGTATTGCTGTCTATCTCGGTTACCAATGACTTGAAGGACTGGCTGAAAAATCATATCATGGTTGAAGACAAAAAATACGCAGATGCTTATAATGCAAAAAAATAATGTGATATATGATATTTAGTCTGGATACAATATAAGGCTTTTTGCGACCCATCTACTGTCCAAGTCTGTCAGTACGAGATTGAGTCATTTTATTCGACCAGGCATTAAAGGGAATCCTAACTTCCGACCTCTTTCCTTTTATAAAGTAGAGAGGTCGGAAGTATAAGAGCCATTGTTATAATGAAAACTATTTTCAATATAAAGTTTTATGAGGATAAATAATGATTTATTGACAAATTTAACTGAGCAAGTTATGTCTTATGGGATTTTATAATCCCGTTTATCTTTAAGATTTATTGATAGTAATCCGCAAAAACAAGCAGTCAAATTTGTATTTAAAGTTAAGATAGGGGAATCGAATAATGAGAAAAACAGTCATATTAATTGTTTTATGTATTCTATCTCTATGTTCCTGCCCAAGTAATGATAAAGCTGTAAAAAATGGTAAATATATTATATTTCCGAATAGATTATATGGCATAAATTGGTCAACTGTTAAGATACATGATGTAATCACAATTCTTCAACAAAAGAATGTGCCATTTAAATGTTATGATTGGGATACTGGAAAAGAATTTTCATGGACAGGATCAAGAAAAGATGTAGAAAAAATAGGTAAAATTGAAACAAATTATTTTATTGGTTCGGAATTGGATTCAGGTTGTATTGCCAAAGTTGAGTACACTTGCATCTACCCTTATATGGCTTTTCAAATAATTATAACAATGAAAAACGGATATTATAATGAACTTTTAGAATCGCTTAATAAAAAATTTGGAGAAAAGAATTCATATGTGAATTTAAAAGGTTTTGGAGAAATAGGTTGGTACGCAAGTTCTGAAGATATAAAGCCAAATGATGTGATTTGTGTAGAATTGTCAAAAAGACAATCAGGTAATGAACAACCACAAGAAACATTTAATGAGAGCAGCTGTTTACTTGCCATTCGAACAGCAGGAAATAATATGGATAATGAATTTAGAAAAAGAACTGAAAAAAAGTGATAGCAGGATTTTTAACTGCCAGAATCAAAACGGAATCAAACTGAGGTGTCAACATATCTGGGATTTTGAGCGGAATAGGACTGTTTGAAATATTTCCATACATATTTTTTAGATGGCTCCAATATATCTGACAGATGTGGTTTTGTTAAAATAAATGTAATTAAAGATGAGTTTGGATACTAAATATATTTTAGGTGGTAATGAACGAAAATGTTTATATTTGAAAACAAAATAAAGATATCATTTTATCTTTTATGGATACCTTTAGCTCCTTTCAGTATTACTAGAATATTTTACAAAGAAGTTTTGATTGTTAAAGGTCTTTCTTTGAGTGGATTGAGTAAGTATATTTTCATATTGTTTATTGGAATAATATTTTTCGGGATGATAAAATCAACAATTACTATTATAGAGAACTGCACTTCAATTAAAAAAAATACTATTATGTTTTATGCTTTTCGTCAAATTTCATTCTATTTATTTTTGATATCATTTATACTATATTTTGTGCTAAGAAGCAAACTAGTATATCCGCTTATTTTTATTTCATATATTATCATGTATTATGAATTGAATAGAAAACTGTTCAGAATTGTGAATAAAAAAAATGATTAAAAGGTATATTTTATGTGTACAATGATGGTATTAGCCTGACACATCTCCTCTTCCGTCCGCGAAACGGAGATGAAACGAATGCCGGCATTGTCGATTGAAATCAAAAATCTTCATCGCGCGTCAGCGCGAGAAAAAGATGAATGCAAAAAAAAGCCCTAATCGTCCGCTGTAAGCGGACACCAAATAAGCTGAGCTTTCGCAATCCGCTGAAAGCGGTGCGAAAATCGAAGCGACAAGCTCCGCGCAGCGGTGCCCTTTTCTTTCGTCCATTTCTTTTGGGCACAGCAAAAGAAATGGACAAACGGATTTAAAAGGTGCGTAGCACCTTTTATTGTTTTGCATGGCACCATGCAAAAAACGGATACTAAAGGCGAAGCCTTTGATTGTATCCCGACACTCGGAGTAATGGCGTGGAACGCCCTTTGATGTTATTGCATGATCCATGCAAAAAACGAATTCCAAAGTATGCAGGAACGATCCCTGCACAGCGATGCCTTCAATACGCAACAGGAGGTTGCAATATGAGGCATCGCCAGAAGCCTTATGTTGTATTCCGACACTCGGGAAAAATCAAGTCATCAATAATTCTAGAGTTATTCTCAGCGAACTTCCTGTTCGCTTCGTAACAGTGAAGTAATTGAATTCTTCGCACCCATCTCTGAGGTAAATATAGCGATGTCCCGCTGAAGACTTCGTCTTCCTCGCGGGCAGTGTTTCCGCCTCCGTGCGAATTTGATATTGCTTACAGGAATTCGTTGTTGTTCCTCAGCGAACGTCCTGTTCGCTTCGGTAATTACTTAAATTTAGTTTCACACCACAAACTCTGAGGTAAATATAGCGATGTCCCGCTGAAGACTTCGTCTTCCTCGCGGGCAGTGTTTCCGCCTCCGTGCGAATTTGATATTGCTTACAGGAATTCGTTGTTGTTCCTCAGCGAACGTCCTGTTCGCTTCGGTAATTACTTAAATTTAGTTTCACACCACAAACTGTGAGGTAACGCTTGCGTTTTCCCGCTATGGTCTTCGACCATCTCGCGGGCAATGTTTCCGCCTCCGTGCGGAAACTGGTGACCGGACAAAACCTGACCGGTTAAAGGTCTATAATTAATAATAGACATTTTTAACAGTATTTTTAAAATGACCGCAAGGTTATGTTTTATATCTTTCGGATTCCTCTATAACAATGTATAATTCATCATCAAAATAAATTTCTGGAGACAATTTTGACCATTAAGAACTTCAGCGAACTCGGACTTTCGAGAACGTTAGAAAAAATCAAAGAAAAGGGGTTTAAGGCTCCTTCGGCGATTCAAAAAAAGACTATCCCGCATCTATTGCGCGAAAACGGCGATTTGATCGCCAAAGCTAAAACAGGAACCGGCAAAACAGCAGCTTTTGCGCTTCCTATTATAGAACAGCTTGACGAATCGCTTCATCATATTCAGGCTCTTGTGCTTGTTCCTACAAGGGAACTTGCAATTCAGGTAGCCACTGAATTTTCATCGTTTGTTGACGGTGGAAAATTCAAAGCAGTTGCCATTTACGGCGGACAGTCCATTTCCGAGCAGATCAGAGCTCTAAAAGGAAAAGTTTCGGTTGTTATCGGAACTCCGGGCAGAATCATCGACCATCTTGAACGCAAAACGCTTGATATTTCAAAGATCAGCTTCGCGGTTCTGGATGAAGCGGATGAAATGCTTAACATGGGTTTTGTTGAGGATATGGAAACTATTCTTGCTAAATCAAATCACGATAAAAAGACTCTTCTTTTTTCGGCAACTATGCCCGATCATATTCTCAAGATAGCAAAACGCTATATGCGCGAATATTCTGTTATTGAGGACGAATCTTCAAAAGAGGCTCATGCTTTAATTGAACATCTTTATTGTGAAGTTTCTTCTAAGAACAGATTCGACGCATTGTGCAGAATTCTGGATAAAGAATCCGATTTTTACGGTTTGATTTTCTGCAAAACGAAAGTCAATGTCGATGAGCTTTCTTCAAAGCTTTCACAGGCAGGCTATCATGTCGAAGCGATTCACGGGGATGTATCGCAGGCGCAGAGAGAGAAATTTCTCCTTCGTTTTAGACAGAAAAAGAGTAATATTCTCGTCGCGACAGATGTTGCCGCAAGAGGAATTGACGTTAAGAACCTTACTCACGTAATAAATTATTCACCTTCACAGGATTTCGAAACTTATGTTCACCGTTCGGGCAGAACAGGCCGCGCGGGCGAACTCGGCAAATCAATATCATTTTTGAGCCACGGCGAACTGCGTCTTCTTCCGAAACTCGAGCGCCTTGTCGGCAAAAAATTTGTAAGAATGGAAATTCCGACTCCTGAAGAAATAATTCTTTCAAAATCCGGAAGACTTACTGATAAAATTAAAAAGACCATTGAAGCTAATTCTTATTCCAAGTTCAATAAAATGGCTTC